>DATGRI010000023.1 GCA_035303785.1 Sphingobacteriaceae bacterium | reverse complement strand
CTCCGACGGCAAGCGGCAGGCCAAGCTTCCCGAGGGCCCGGAGGTGGTGGCGCTCCATATCCCCATCTCCCAGATCGCCAGGGAGGCCGGGGCCGTCATCATGAAGAACATGGTGGCCACCGGCGCTGCGGCAGCCCTCCTGGACCTGGACCGTCAGCCCTTCCACAACGTCATCCAAGAACGCTTCGGCCGCAGGGGCGAGAAGATGGTAGCCTCCAACCGGCAGGCCTTCGACGCCGGCTATGATGCGGCCCTGAGCCAGATGAACGGTCTTGATCTGTTGAAACTGGCGCCGGGCGACGACAAACGGCGCCACCTGATGGCCGGCAACGAAGCCGCCGCCTTCGGCGCTTTGGCGGCAGGCTGCCGCTTCATGGCCGCCTACCCCATTACGCCGGCTTCGGAAGTCATGCACTGGCTGGTGCGCAAGCTGCCCAAGTACGGCGGCGTTGTAGTGCAGGCCGAAGACGAAATCGCCTCCATGGCCATGGCCATCGGGGCAGGCTACGCCGGCGTCCGGTCCCTTACGGCTACCTCGGGCCCCGGGCTTTCCCTCAAGATGGAAACCTTGGGCTACGCCGGCATGATCGAGGCGCCCGTGGTCATCGTGGCCGTGCAGCGGGGCGGGCCCAGCACGGGCATGCCCACCAAGCACGAGCAGTCGGACCTGCTGCAGATGCTGTACGGCACCCACGGCGACCTGACCCGCATCATCCTGGCGCCTACCAATGTAGAGGAATGCTTCTACTATGCCGCCGAGGCCTTCAACTTGGCGGAGCGTTACCAGACCCCTGTCATTCTCGCCCTGGACCTGTCCCTGGGTCTTTCCGTCCAGACGGTGGAAGGCTTCGACTTCGACCGCATCAACATCGATCGGGGGTCCCTCATCACCCAGGAGGAGCTGGATCAACTGAACGGCCAGCCCTTCAAGCGGTATGCCTTCACCGAAAGCGGCATCTCGCCCCGCTCCATTCCCGGCATGCCCGGCGGTCTCCACCTGGCCACCGGTGTGGAGCACGACGAAACGGGCCACATCACCGAAAACCGGCAAAACCGCATCCAGATGATGAACAAGCGGCTGCGCAAGATCGCAGGCGCCCAGACCAACGGCATCTCCACCGGCTACTTCGGCGACGAAGAGCCCGAACTGCTGCTGGTGGGCTGGGGCTCCGCCATGGGCCCCATCAACGAAGCCGTGGGACTGCTCCAGGCGGAAGGGCGCAAGGTGGCCAGCCTGGCCGTCAAGCTGCTCTCCCCCTTGCCGGCCGCCGAGATCGAGGCTGTAGTCAACCGGGCCGACAAGGTTGTGGTGGTGGAAAACAACGCCCAAGGGCAACTCAACTTGGTGCTGCGACAGCATCTGGACGTGCCGAAGGGCAAACTGGGCAGCTTCACCAAGTACGACGGTACGTCGTTCCTGGCCCAAGAAATCGCAGCTCACTGCAGGGAGGTCCTGTAAAGTGTCTACTGTGACGAAGAAGCGCACCGTAAAGGACTTTCGGACCGACGCCGCCTCCTGGTGGTGTCCGGGCTGCGGTGACTTCGGGGTCTTGGCTGCCCTCCAGCAAGCAGCGGCCGAGTTGAACCTGGACCCCGAGAACGTAGCCTTGGTGGCCGGCATCGGCTGCTCCGGCAAGATCGGCGACTACTTCAATTCCTACAGCGTCCACGTGGTCCACGGCCGCGCCATGCCCGTGGCCACAGGCATCAAGCTGGCCAACCGCAACTTGACCGTCATCGCCGCCGGCGGCGACGGCGACGGCTACGGCATCGGCTTGGGCCATTTTCTCCATGCCGCCCGGCGCAACTTGGACATAACCTACATCGTCATGGACAACCAGATTTACGGGCTCACCAAGGGCCAGTTCTCGCCCACCAGCCAGCTGGGCTTCGAAACCATCAGCACCCCGACGGGCTCGGCGGAGCGTCCCGTCCGGCCGGTCCTGACGGCCCTCACCGCCGGGGCCACCTTCGTAGCCCAGGCTTTCTCCGGTGATCCCAAGACCATGGCCGAAATCTTCAAGGCGGCCATCCAGCACAAGGGCTTCTCCCTGGTCAACTGCTTCAGCCCTTGTGTCACGTACAACAAGATCAACACCTATGACTTCTTCCGGGAAAACCTGGTGTCCGTGGACGACGATCCCAACTACGACCGCCACGACCTGGAAGCGGCGCGGCAAAAGGTCATTGAAACCAACGAGCTGGTCACGGGCATCATATACCAGGAATTGAACACGCCCAGTTACGAGGAGCACCTGCCCGGCTACCGGGAGGAGCCCATCGTGACCCAGGACTTGACCATCGGCAAGGAAGAACTGCAAGCCATCATGCAGGAGTTCGCTTGATGGACTTGGGCGACCCGGCCTTTAAGCTCATCCCCGATCCCGCCGCCCAAGGAGAGGATCTGGGGAACCTGGCCGCAGCCATCGTAGAAGAGGATACGGCCTACTTCTCGGCCGAGGCGCTCCATGCCCGGAGTCCCGCCGAGCGGGGCGTCAAGTGGGTGGACGACCCCCAGCAGGTGCCCCAGGGCAAGGAATACTGGGTCGTCTGGATCACTTTGGGCCGCAATGAGGCAGGGGGGCGCTGCTACCGGGGCTTGGTGGCCTGCCCCATGTGGATCGACCGGGAGGCCATGGTGGGCTACAAGTCCCTGGCCGACCACGTGAACGGCATGCGGGCCGCCCTGGCGGGCCAGGTGGAAGTGGGCAACATGACCCCCGAGGCGCGGCAGGCCCTGCGGCGCCTCCTCAGCTGGGAAAAGGAACTGTGGGAAAATACACCGGCCCCCATCCGCCGGCAGTTGTCGGCTGATGGGGGCCTTTGATTGCCTTCGTCTTGATTCCCGCCTAAGGAACAGAAAAAACGCCGGCGGCTTACTTGCCGGCGTAAAACTCCACCACCAGCGTTTCATCGACGGCCACGGGAATTTCCTCCCTGGCCGGAACCCTTACCAGGGTGCCTTCCAGCTTTTCCGTGTCCACGCTGAGGTAGTTGGGCACCTGGGCAACCACTTCCAGGGCTTCCTTGATCAAGTCCAAGTTGCGGCTCTTGCCCCGCACGGCCACCCGGTCGCCCGGCCGCACCTGGAAGGAAGGCCGGTCTACCCTGCGGCCATTGACGTCAATGTGCCCGTGGGAAACCAGCTGGCGGGCCTGGGGCAGCGTCCGGGCAAAGCCCATGCGGTAGACCATGTTGTCCAGCCGGGTCTCCAGCAGCTGCAGCAACGCTTCACCCGTCTTGCCCTTGGTCTTGCTGGCCCGGTCATAGTACCGCCGGAACTGGCGCTCCATGACCCCGTAAATTTCCCGCAGCTTTTGCTTTTCCAGCAGCCGGATGCCGTATTCGCTCAGCTTCCGACCCGGCCTGGCCGACCGCCCATGCTGGCCAGGGGGATAAGGCCGCTTCAGGGCGGGGCAACGAGGCGAGCCGCATAGGGGCTGGCCTACGCGGCGGCATAGCCGGTGTTTCGGTCCTGTTCTTCTGGCCAACGCTTATTGAACCTCCCATTCATAAAGCCAAAGTTCAGTTTACCTTGCCGGAATGGGGCGGTCAAGGCGTCGCCTCACCGTTGCCGTACAAGCGATGGCGCCAGTGCTTCACCTTCAGGGCCCGGACCTCCGGGTGATCCTTGCCCAGTTCTTCCTCCAAGCGGCGCAGGCGCTCCTCCTCCAGCTCGATCTGCTGGCGCCTCACCACCGGGTTGAGCACGTCCACCAGCACCATCAGCAAGATGGCGGCCGCCACCAGCAAGAAGGTGACCAACCGGACTCCCTCCTTAGGCCCATTCCCTCAGGCCGTTGCAATGTTCAGTAAACCCGTGCCCCCAGGGGGACATCGCCGTCCACGCCCAGCAGCGCCACCCCGGCGCCGGTGTCCACCCCCAGGACCAGCACTTCTGACCGGAAGCCGGCGATCCGCTTGGGCGGGAAGTTGACCACCGCCACCACCAGTCGTCCGACCAGGTCCCGGGGCGTATACAAATCGGTGATCTGGGCGCTGCTTTGACGCATCCCCAAAGGGCCGAAATCGATGGTCATGCGGTAGGCCGGGCGGCGCGCTCCCGCCAGGGGCTCGGCGCTTACCACCTTGCCCACCCGCATGTCCACCTGCCGGAATTGCTCGTACTCTATCATGGCGATACTATTGCCCCGCCGCCGGCTTTGAGCAAAATTTAAGGCGTGTGGTACAGTACGAATGTAACAGATTTCCCGACAAAACCGTAACCCGACGCGGCTTCGGTCTTGGCGGCTGATGCCCTGCCCAGGTCGCCCCTAAAGGAGCATGCCCTTGATCAAGTTGAAATCCCAGCGGGAACTGGCCATCATGCGGGAAGCGGGCGCCATCGTCGCCGGCTGTCACGCCGTCCTCAAAGATTACGTCAAGCCGGGCATTTCCACCGCCGAACTGGACCAAGTGGCGGAAAACTTCCTGCGCCAAAAGGGAGCCACCCCCAGCTTCAAAGGATACAGGGGATTTCCCGCCTCCATCTGCACTTCCATCAACGACGTAGTCTGCCACGGCATTCCCGGCTCCCAGCTCCTCCAGCCGGGGGACGTAATTTCCATTGATATAGGCGCGTACTACAAGGGGTACCACGGTGATTCGGCCTGGACCTACGCCGTGGAGCCCGTGGACCCCAAAATAGCCCATCTCATGGCCATCGGAGAAGAATGCCTCTACGCCGGCATCGCCCAAGCCGTAGACGGCAACCGGATGGGCGACCTGGCCCATGCGGTGCAATCGGTGGCCGAAGGCCACGGCTACGGCGTGGTGCGGGACTTCGTGGGCCATGGCATCGGCCGGGATCTCCACGAGCCGCCGGAAGTGTACCACGCCGGCGAGCCCAACACCGGCATCCGCCTGACGGCGGGGATGGTCCTATGCATCGAGCCCATGATCACCATGGGGGATTGGCGGGTCACCATGGATCCCGACGGCTGGACGGTGCGCACCCGCGACGGATCCATCGCCGTCCAGTTTGAGCATACGGTGGCCATAACGGACCAAGGGCCGGAGATTCTCACCCAGCTGCCCGGAGACTGACTGCCCGGCGCCCCGCCGGGCGGGAGGACCAGGCCGGCCGGCGCCGGCGCCGGCCCCCCCTGCCGGCAGTTCAGCGGGTGAACCGGTGGTCGCCGATGGTCACCGTCACCGGGCGGGACCACAAGAAGGCGTTGGCCGTCTTGGCGGGGTTGAAGAAGTACAAGGCCCCGTAGCTGGGGTCCCAACCGCTGAGGGCATCCGCCACGGCCTGCCGGTCGGTGGGCCGGGCGGGCAGGTTGATTTGCCCGTTCATAACAGGTTCGAATTGGTAAGGTTCGTAGACGACCGCCCAAACGCCGTTGGGAAACAGGCTGCTGCGGGTGCGGTTCAGCACCACAGCGGCCACCGCCACCTTGCCGGCGTAGGGCTGGTCTTCAGCCTCGGCCCGCACCAGGCGCGCCAGCAGGTCCATCTCCGCCGGCGTGAGCAGGGGCGCAGCCCAGGCCGTGGATGCCGACTGGGGAATGGTCAGCCTCTGGCCCGGCCGGATCAAGTCGCCCCCCAGGCCGTTGGCTTCCCGCAGGGCGCCCACCGTCGTGCCGTACCTTTGGGCGATGAGCCACAAGGACTCGCCGGGACTTACGGTGTGGACCTGGGCGGCGTCCGCGCCCCGGGATCCCATGAGGGCCGTCAAGGAGGGAGCGCTGGCGGGGAAGGAAAACAGTGCGAGGAAAAAGAGGGTCAGCAGCGCCACTGCCGCCGGTCGTCGCCAACGGCGCGGGCATGTATGATCGGTTGTCAACACGGGTCCGACCTCCCTTGGGCTTCTGACGGGCCTGCCGCGCCACCCGTCATTGGCTTCTGGTGTCCGGGCCCCTTTGGAGCATGTGACCGGCTGCCCGGCGCCCACCGGCGCCCGGCCTCCGGACGGGTGTTATGTTAACAGCGGCTCCCGGGCCGCTTCAACCGGAAAAACCCGGGTGCGACCCCATGTTCTACGTCCCGCAGGGGCAGGTGTTTTATACTGCAGACTGGAATTAGTCCGATGGTTTGGGCATGATAACCTGTTCCTGGGCCCCCCGGCCGGCCCAGGCCCTCACCATCAGGGAGGCGAATGTCTGTGCCGAACGTCACGGGTACGTCCTACGCGATGGCCCGCATTTTGTCACCCGATGGGACTTGTGAGCGGGAAGCCGACCTGCCGGACCTCAGCCCGGAGCAGATGCTCGCCATGTACGAGTGGATGCTCCTCATGCGCACTTTCGACAACCGTTGCATAACCCTCCAGCGCCAGGGGCGCATCGGCACCTACCCGCCCCTGCAGGGCCAGGAGGCAGCCCAGGTGGGCAGCGCCTTCGCCCTGGAAAAAGACGACTGGATCTTCCCCTCGTACCGTGATGGAGCGGCCACCGCCGTCCACGGTCAGCCTTTGGACCAGGCCCTGCTGTACTGGATGGGACGGGAAGAAGGGACGGCGGTCCCGCCCGGCGTCAACGTCTTTCCCAACTGCATTCCCATCGCTACCCAGATTCCCCATGCCGTGGGCGCCGCCTGGGCCGCCAAGCTGCGGCAGGATCCCGTGGTCACCATCGTCTACTTCGGCGACGGCGCCACCTCCGAAGGGGACTTCCACGAAGGGGCCAACTTTGCCGCCACCTTCCAGGCGCCCTGCATCCTTTTCTGCCAGAACAACCAGTACGCCATCAGCATGCCGGTGAGCCGCCAGACGTCCACGGAAACCATCGCCCAGAAGGCCGCCGCCTACGGCATGCCGGGGGTGCGGGTAGACGGCAACGACGTGCTGGCCGTCTACCAGGTGACCAAGGAAGCGGCCCGGCGGGCCCGGGCCGGCGAGGGCCCCACCCTGATCGAGGCGGTGACCTACCGCCTGGGCGCCCACACCACCGTAGACGACCCCAGCCGCTACCGTAGCGAAGACGAGGTGGCGTCGTGGGCCGAGCACGACCCCATCGTGCGCTTCCGGCGCTTTTTGGAGCGGCAGGGCCATTGGAGCCCCGCCTTGGAGGAAGAGTTGCAGGAAAAGACCCGCCGGCAGGTGGCCGAAGCCATCCAGAAGGCCGAAGCGGCGCCTCCCCCGCGGCCTGAAGAAATTTTCGACTACGTTTACGCCGAACTGCCCCCCCACCTGGCGGAACAGAAGAACAGCCTCCTGGCAAGCCTGAAGGAGGATGACTGAATGCCCCGTCTCAATTTGGTCCAGGCCGTCAACGACGCCATGATGGTAGAAATGCGCCGGGATGACCGGGTGCTGGTCATGGGCCAGGACGTGGGGGTCAACGGCGGCGTTTTCCGGGCCACCGAAGGACTGTACAACGAGTTCGGCCCCGATCGCTGCATTGATACGCCCCTGGCGGAATCGGCCATCGTGGGCACCGCCGTGGGCATGGCCGTCTACGGCCTGCGGCCCGTGGTGGAGATCCAGTTCGACGGCTTCATGCCTCCCGCCTTCGACCAGATCGTCTCCCACGTGGCCCGCATCCGGAACCGTTCCCGGGGGCGGTTCACCTGCCCTATGGTCATCAGGGCCCCCTATGCCGGCGGCGTGCGGGCCCCGGAGCACCATTCCGAAAGCCCCGAGGCATGGTACGCCCACGTGCCGGGCCTCAAGGTGGTCATCCCCGCCACGCCTTACGACGCCAAGGGCTTGTTGATCGCCGCCATCCGGGACCCCGACCCCGTAATCTTTTTGGAGCCCAAGAGCATCTACCGGGCCTTCCGGGAGGAAGTGCCCGCCGAAGCCTATACCGTTCCCATCGGCAAGGCCCGGGTCGTGCAGGAAGGCACCGACCTGACGGTCATCGCCTGGGGAGCCATGCTGCACCTGGCCCAAAAGGTGGTCCAGGACGTGCAGGCGGAAACGGGCTGGTCCATCGAACTCATCGACCTGCGCACCATTTCCCCGGTGGACAGGGAGACCATCATCCATTCCGTCCAGAAGACCGGCCGCTGCGTCATCGTCCACGAAGCGCCCCAGCAAGGGGGCTTCGGCGGCGAACTCATCGCCCTCATCAACGAGCACGCCTTTTTCCACCTGCAGGCTCCCGTGGCCCGGGTGTGCGGCTACGACGTCCCGACCCCCTTCTTCGCCCGGGAGCAGTTCCACCTGCCCAGCCCGCAGCGCACCAGGGCCGCCATCGAGCAGGTGATGGCTTCGTGACCGGAAAGGCAGGCACAATCTATGGCCTATGAGTTTCGACTGCCCGACGTGGGCGAAGGACTTCATGAAGCGGAAATCGTGCGCTGGCTCGTCAAGGAAGGGGATTCCCTGGCGGAAGACCAGCCCATGGTGGAGATCCAGACCGACAAGGCCGTGGTGGAGATCGCATCCCCCGTGGCGGGCACCGTGGCCAAGCTCCACGCCGCCGAAGGCGACACCGTGGCCGTGGGCGCCGTCTTGATCACCATCGACCTGGCGGAAGGAGCGTCGCCGCCGGCAGCAGGCGCCAAATCCCCCCGGGCGGAGGCGTCCTCGCCGGCGGAATCCGCTGTTCCAGCGGCCTCGACGCCCGTAGCCACGGTGCCGCCGGCACCCCCGGCGCCATCGGGGCCCATCTTGGCGGCCCCCTCCACCCGGCGCCTGGCCAGGGAACTGGGTGTGGATCTGGCCCAGGTGAAGGGGACGGGCCCCGCCGGGCGCATCACCGACGAAGACGTCCAGCGGGCCGCCGCCCTCCTGGCCGGGGGCGCCCAGCGGGACGGACTGGCCCCCGGTGGCGCCGCCGCTGCGGCAGCCGCGGCGCCGGCTGCCGCCCCCGCGGCCTCCCCGCCCGCCGGCGGTGAGGAACGGGTTCCCCTGCGGGGCCTGCGGCGTAAGATCGCCGAGCAGATGGTCCGCAGCATGCAGACCATCCCCCACGCCGTCCACATGGACGAGGTGGACGTCACCGAATTGGTGCAATTGCGGGACCAGGCCCATGCCCTGGCGGAGGAGCAGGGTCTGCGGCTCACCTTCCTGCCCTTCATCATCAAGGCCGTCACCGCCGCCCTGCGCCGCTACCGGGAACTGAACGCCTCCTTGGACGATGAGCGGGAAGAAATCGTGTACAAGCACTACTACCACATCGGCATCGCCACCGACACCGACGACGGCCTGGTGGTGCCTGTCATCAAGCACGCCGACCAGAAGAGCATCTTCCAGCTGGCGGCGGATTTGGACCGGCTGGCCCGCCAGGCCCGGGACCGCACCATCCAATTGGATGACCTGCGGGACAGCACCTTCACCATCACCAACATCGGGCCCTTGGGGGGCGTCTTCGCCACCCCCATCATCAACGCCCCCGAGGCCGCCATCCTGGCCGTCCACCGCATCAAGGAGCGGCCCGTGGTCCATGAAGGGCAGATCGTAGCCCGGCACATGCTCAACTTGTCCTTGGCCTTCGACCACCGGATCGTGGACGGCGCCGTTGCAGCCCGGTTCCTGAACCAGGTCATGGAATACCTGGCCAAGCCCAGCCTGCTGTTTATGGAGATGGTCTGATCATGGTTGTAGGGGATGTGGCCACCGGCACCCAGGTAGCCGTCATCGGAGGCGGGCCCGGCGGCTATGCCGCCGCCCTACGGGCCGCCCAATTGGGCAAAGACGTCGTCTTGATCGAAGCCGAAGCCTTGGGCGGCGTGTGCCTCCACAAAGGCTGCATCCCGTCCAAGGCCCTCTTGAGCGCCGGCGAGATCTACCACAGCCTGCCCGGCCTGGCCGCCCGGGGCATCAACGTGGCCGGGGCTTCCTTGGACATGGCCAAGCTGCAGCAGTGGAAGGACGACGTGGTGAACCGCCTGGCCGCCGGCCTGAACCAGTTGTGCCGCTCCCGGGACGTCCAGATCATCCAGGGCCGGGCCCGCTTCACCGGCCCCCGCCAGCTGGCCGTCAGCGGCCCCGGCGGCAACGAGACCATCGAATTCGAGCATGCCGTCATCGCCACCGGCTCCCTGGCCCGAGGCCTGCCGGGCTTCGCCTTCGATGGAAAGGCCGTCCTGAACGCCGGCGCCATCCTGCGCCTTAAGGAGATCCCGCCCCGGCTGCTGGTCATCGGGGGCGGCTATATCGGCCTGGAACTGGGCACCTTCTTCGCCTCCGTGGGCAGCCGGGTGACCATCGTGGAAGCCATGGACCGGCTGCTGCCCGGCTTCGACCCCGAACTGACGGCAACGCTGACCCCGAGCCTGGAGCGCCTGGGGATCACCACCCTGGTGAAGGCCCGGGCCGAGGGCTGGGAGCGGGCCGACGACGGCTCCCTCCAGGTGGCCGTCTTCCAGGAGGAGGGCGGGGAAAGGCAACGACAGGTCGTTCCCTGCGACCTGATCCTGGTGGCCGTCGGCCGCCGGCCCGATACCGACGACCTGGGGCTGGACGCGGCGGGAGTCGCCGTGGACGACAGCGGCTACATCACCGTGGACGAGCAGTGCCGCACGTCCGTGGACCGTATCTTTGCCGTAGGCGACGTAACGGGCGAGCCCCTGCTGGCCCACAAGGCCTACCAGCAGGGCCTGGCAGCGGCCGAAGCCATCGCCGGCCTGCCCGCGGCCTTCGCCCCCACGGCCATTCCCGCGGTGGTCTTCACCCAGCCGGAGTTGGCCTCGGTGGGGATGACCGAGGATGAAGCCCGCCGGGCCGGCTACGATGTGCGGGTGGGGCGCTTCCCCTTCCAGGCCTTGGGCCGGGCCGTCAGCACCGATGCCGCCGCCGGCTTCGTCAAGGTGGTGGCCGACGCCGCCAGCCAGGTGGTGCTGGGGGTCCAGATGGCCGGCAAGGACGTATCCACCCTCATCAGCGAGGCGGCCCTGGCTCTGGAAATGGGTGCCCGCCTGGAAGACCTGGCCCTTACGGTGCACCCCCATCCCACCATGGGCGAGGCCCTCATGGAGGCCGCCCTGGCCGCCATGGGGCAGCCCCTCCACATGATGAGCCCCAAGACCGTAACTCCCGATTCGTAAGCCCGTCAGCGGGGCCGGCGGAATTGCCCCGCCAGGGCCTGCCGCTGCTCGGGGGACAAGGGCATGGGCTGGAGCCCGCCCTGCCGGCACATGACCTCCAGCAGGCGGCCCGCCCCATCCACCGCCTCCTGGTGGCACATGAGCAGTTGGGCCCGCAGTTCCCCGTGGACCGTCCGGCCCAGGGCGGCGGTGCACAGCCCGGCGATGTGGCGCTCCGTCTCCAAGGCATCCATCAAGGAACTCCAGTCCCGCATCAACGGCTTGCCCCCTTGGGCGGCCGCCGGCGCCGCCGGTCCCCTTCGTTGGCCGGCTCCACCTCGTAGCGCCGGGGCTGGAGGGGACGCTGCCGCTCCGTACGCCTCTCCCCCTGCCCCCCCTGGGGCGACAACTCCGCCGCCGCCTCAAAGTGGCCCGCCGCTACCCCGGCGTAGCCCGCCGCCGGCATGGGCGTGGCCGGGGTGGGCCCGGGCATGGGCCCCGGCGCCGGGGCGGGGATGGGCCTGGGCGCCATGGCCGCCGGCTCCGGCTCCTCCCGGTGGAAGAAGCTCGTCAAGGCGTCGAACCGCCGGCTATGGGCCAGCTGGATCTCCCGCAGCAGGCTGTGGATTTCGGCGGAATCGGCTTCCACGGCGTACCGCCCCAACTTCTGAATGGCTGACTGCAAAGCCCGCAGGACTTGGATCAGCCCGTGGGCTTCCATGGAACTGAGGGGTTGAACCAAGGGCCACCTCCCCAAGCAGGATGCTGCCCTATAGTGTCCCTGGCAGGAGCGGCCATTATGATTGATGGGAAGAGGAGGTGATCCCCCTGGCCCATTTTAACGGCAGCAGCAAAGCCGCCGGCCCCGGGGAGAAGCTGCATACGGCGGTCCCCGTAGGCCGCTTGGCCGACGGCCGGCGGGTGGAATTGCCCGTGGTCATCGTCAGGGGTTCCGGGGAAGGTCCCACCGTCTACGTGCAGGCCGCCGTCCACGGCGATGAAGTCAACGGCATCGAGGTGATCCGGCGGTTCCTCCATGCCTTGGAGCCCTCCGCCCTATCGGGGAGCATCATCGCCGTACCCGTGGCCAACCTGCCGGCCTTCACCGCCCGGCAGCGCCACACCCCTTGGGACGGGGCCGACATGAACCGGGCGTGGCCCGGCAAGCCCGACGGCAACATGAGCGAGCGCATGGCCCACGCCTTGTTCGAAAGCTTTGTGCGCCAGGCCGATGCGGTCATCGACCTTCACGCCGACTTTGCCGATACCGTAATGCACGCCCTTTTCCTCCCCGACCAGCGGGAGAGCCGGCGGCTGGCCGAAGTTTTCGGCCTGCCCGTTCTCATCCAGGATGACCCGGAAGCCGGCGCGCCCGATCAACGCTTCCAGGGCCAGCTGGCCCGGGGGTGCGCCGGCATCGGCACCCCGGCCATCACCGTCCAACTGGGCGGCCCCGGCCGGTTCCATGAGGAGGCGGTGGCAGCCGGTGTGCGGGGCCTGTGGAATGTTTTTCGATATTTGCGCATAACGCCGGGCGAACCGGAACCGCCCCGGCAGCCCCAGGTGGTGGTGGAAGGCCGGTTGACCAAGGCTTTGGCCCCCAGCGGCGGCCTGTTTGTGCCCGCCGTGGCCGTGGGTGACAAGGTGGAGTTGGGCCAGCCCCTAGGCACCATTTACGGCCTGCAGCGCCTGGTGGACGAAGCCGACGTGCCGGCCCCCGTCACCGGCATGGTGGTGGCCTTGAATCCCCATCCTACCGTCCATACGGGTGAAGTCATCGCCCTGGTGGGCAAGATGGCCTAAGCTCCGGGCAGGGGCGGCGGCTGCAGGCCGGGATCTTCCCGGGCCAGGCGGCGGCGCCAGCGGGCCACCCAGTGCACCACCCAGGCCCGATGGCCCGCCCGGGCCAGCAGCCGCCGGGCATGGCCCCGGAAACCTTGGCGGTCCACCTTGCCGTCGGCCAGGTATAGCCCCGGCAGGCCCTGCACCACCAATGAGTGGAAGCCCGCCGGCACCAGGGTGGCCGCTGCGGCCAAAGCCCGCTCCAGCAGGTGCTCCAGCCGGGCCACGGCCTGTCCGTCATCCCGGTAGCAGGCGGCGAAGTTGAAATCGCCCCCCAGCCGGTCTTCTTCCTGGTCGATGAAGTAGTCCAGCAAGATGTGGAGGGCGCAAATCCACGGGAAGTAGGCCCCGGCCAAAGCCGAAGCCTGGTCCGCCGTCAGGGCCGGATCCCGGGCAGCCGCCAGCAGGCTGAACATGGCCAAGGTGGAGCCGGCGGCGGCGGCAAATTCCCACCAGTGCAAGCCGCCGGCCCAAGGGCGGCTGTGGCGCTCGGCCCAGCGACGCAGGAGGGGCTCCCGCCGCCCGGCGTCCAGGTGCTTCAGCACCTGCAGGTCGGCGTACCGCCGGGCCAGCCAGCCCATGGTTCCGGCCACCGCCCCATAGCCGGGTCGACGGCGGCATTCCCGGCGTACCGTTTCCGCCAGGGCTGCGGCGTAGCCGCCGTCGTGGGGGCCTGCGGGGTCAAAGTAGCGGCCGCCGGGGCGGTGGGGCTCCACCGCATCGATGAAGGCCCGGTGCAGCCGCCGGGCCATCCGGCCGTCTCCCGGCGCCCAGCGGTCCGTCAGGTTGTCCAGGTAGTCGCTCAAAGTCTGCAGGGCTACGATGGCCCCGACCAGGCCCGGGTCGGGCCGGGCAAACTGGCAGGCGAAGACGGCGCCCCCCTCGCAGTGGAACCGCTTGTACCGGATGCTGTTCAATGCCTGCTCCCGGATGGAGGGCTCTGGGATGGCGGTGGCCAGGCGCCGCCAATTCTCCAGCTCCGCGTGAACCAAGGGCAAGACCCGGCGGAAGAGCCGCATGCCGTAGGCAAGGCCGGGCGTGAGGCCGGGCCAAAGGAGTCGTGTCCCTCGCGACATACACCCGCCCCCGTTCCATGGTACCACCGGCAGGCAACGGTGCTTGTGAGCCAGTATATCCCCTGGTAAGACGAATCAACGGAGGGAAATTCATTGAGCGGATTGCTGCAGGACAAAACCGGCCTCATCCTGGGCGTTTCCAACAACCGGGGCATCGCCTGGGCCATCGCCCAGGAAGCCGCCCGGGAGGGAGCCCGCCTCATCTTGAGCTATGCCGACGACCGCCTGGAGGACCGGGCCCGGCAGCTGGCCGATGAGGTGCAGACGGATCTCCTGGTGCGGTGCGATTTGGGCAATGATGAAGACATCGCCGCCCTGTTCGAGACGGTGGAAAAGCAGGTGGGCCGTTTGGACTTCGTGGTCCACTCGGTGGCCTTCGCCAAGCGGGAGGAACTGGCGGGGGAGTTCGTGGCCACCTCCCGGGAAGGCTTTGCCCTGGCCCACGACATCAGCACCTATTCCCTGGTGGCCGTGGCCCGGGGCGCCCGGCCCTACATGACCGAAGGCGGCAGCCTTCTCACCGTTTCCTTCCAAGGATCCCAGCGGGTCTTCCCCAACTACAACGTCATGGGGGTGGCCAAGGCGGCCTTGGAGGCCACCGTCCGGTACCTGGCCGCCGATCTGGGGCCCCAAGGCATCCGGGTCAACGCCGTCTCGCCGGGTCCCATCCGCACCCTGGCCGCCAGCGCCGTCCGCGGGCTGGGCACCATGCAGCAGCACATGGAAGAGCGGGCGCCCCTGCGGCGCAACATCACCGCCGCCGAGGTGGCCGCCGCGTCGGTGTTCCTCCTGTCGGACAAGGCCAGCGGCATCACCGGCGAGGTGCTCCATGTGGATGCCGGCTACCACATCGTAGGCCTGTGAACCGGCGCGTCTGTGCCGGCGGACATAAACACTAAAGCCCGCGGCGGCGCCGCGGGCCCCGGTGCCGGAGGCGGGACTCGAACCCGCACGGGCATAAGCCCAGCTGATTTTAAGCCAGCCGCGTAGACCAATTCCGCCACTCCGGCCCAGCGAGGACATTATAGCATCTACGTTTTGGGGTATGAAGAAAGCAGGAGCGGGCGCCCTGGGGCGCCCGCTTTCCGATTCCAGTCCGGTGCTGCGTCTTCAGGACTTCCTGCCGCGCCGGGTGCGCTCGCCCCTGCGCAGTTCCGCCAGCTTCATCTCGCTTTCCTTCATGAAGCGGGAGAGCAGATCCTCAAAGGACGAGTCCCTGCGGCCGCCACCGCGACCGCCGCGGCGCCGGCTGCGATTGGGGTCGTAACCGGGCTGCGCCTGCCGGATGGAGAGGCCGATCTTGCGGCCGTCGTCCTCCATGGAAAGGACCTTCACCTTTACCTTGTCGGACACCTTGTAATGGTCGTTGACATCTTCCACATAGGTGTCTGCTACTTCAGAAATGTGCACCAGCCCGGTCTGGCCGTTGGGCAGTTCGACGAAGGCGCCGAAGCGCGTTATGCCGGTGACCGTGCCCTCAACAATGTCCCCTACTGCTATGGACATCCCAGTAACCTTTGCCCCCCGTTGAAAAATAGTCGCCTGCTTACGCAGTACGGTGATTATACACTCGCTGGAAAAAGGGTGTCAACGAAGCCGGGCCCCGCCCTGCCTTTACCGCCCGGCCTCCTCTTGGGGATCCTCTACCATGCCATCCGGGACAACTTCTTCCGGGAGTTCCTCTTCCTCATCCTGGCCGGCTGCCTGGAACTCCTCCTCGCCTTCTTCCCAGATGGTCAAGTAGTGGATTTCCCCGGGCCGGGTCAGGTTGAAGCGGCGCCGGGCCTCGGCCACCACGTAGGCGGGGCTGCTCAGGTAGTCCCGCCGCTCCCGCAAGGCTTCCACCTCGGCCTGGCGGAGGGCGATCTCCCCCTGCAGCCGGTAGATTTCCTGCCGGAGGCTGGCGAATTGGGCTTCCTGGGAGACGAAGGTTATGAGGAAGTAAACTACGGCGGCCAGCACGATGATGCGGTTCCAGGGCAGGCCGCCCAGGCGGCTCCGTTCCCGGGCCGCGGCCTTCTCGCCGCTGCCGTCCTCGCCCACGGGCAGCCGAAACCGCTCCCTCACCGCCTGCTGGGGCGGCACCAAGCGCAGCTCCTGCCGTCCCCGGGCCTTGCCGGCGCTGCCGCGCCGGCGAATGCGTCCTGAACCTTTAGCCTTCCTGCCCCTGATCATGCCCGCTCCTCATCAAGTCTCGTCGCCTTGCGACCCGCGGCCGGCCCCGGTCTCGTCGTCCTCATCGGTGAGGGGATCGGGATCAAACAGCCCCAGGGCATCGCCGGGTATGACCGCCACCACCTGATAGCCCTTGCTGCGGGCCCGGTTGAACAAGGTGGCCACCGTGGCCGGTGTGATGCCCAGCCGCCGGGCGATGGCCTCGGTGCTGTGCCCCGTTTCTTTCAGGACCACTACTTGTCGTTCGCGGAAGCTCAGTTTTTCCATGCCCCGGATCTCTATCTGCACCCGAGCTGCCCCTCAACCGCCGCCGGCCCATGTTACTTATCCACAGATTGTGTACAAATTGTGGACAAACTTACTACATTGAAATGACACCTTTCACCCTCGGAGGGCGAATCCCTGCCGGCTGGGCCAACCCGGCCCATTTTTCCTGGGATGCTCCCGGGGCAAGCAGGCTATTTCTTCGGTTTCAAGGCGCGGAAAAGGGGCGGCAAGGCGGGGAGCCGGGGCAGGCGGGGAAGCCTGGGCAGCCCCGGCAACCGGGGCAGGCGGTCCCTCATCCCTCTAATGGGTGCCGAGAGCCGGCCCAGGGCGCCGGCGGCCCGGCGCAGCAGTTGGAAGAAGCTCCTCCACCAAGGCAGCACCACCGGGCCGGCCCAAGCCCGGTAGACCCAGACGCCCAGGCCCAGGCCCACCAGGACGTAAAAGCGGAACTCCCCCCAGTTGCTCAGGAGGAGGGCCGACAAGACGAGAAAGGCGGCGCCGGCCCAGAGAACCACATCCAGCAGGTCCCCCAGGGGGCCGCGCCAGCGGAGGCTTTCCCGGGCCGCCCGGTTGAAGTCGTACCAGACGCCGATGAAGATGCCCGTCAAGGTCATGACGGCGAAGATGAGCAGCTGCAGGTCCAGGGGGATCACGGCCGGTCAGCGCAGGAGGCGGTCGATGAGGCTCTTGCCCTTGCCCCGCAAATCCCTGGCCCCGCCTACCGAATAGGTCAAGGCGGAAACCAGGCCGGCCACGGCGAAATCGCCGGCCTCCAAGTCCAGTTGCTTGATCTGCAGGTCCTCGCCTTCGATGGTGAGGGTGCCCAGATCGGTATCCAGCACTATTTGCCGGTCGTCGAAGCTCTCCACGTGGAGCACCCCCTTCACCCGCAGGTGCTCCCGATTGTGGAGCAGCACTTCGTGGACGCTTTCGCTGTTGCTGTAAGGACTTACGGGATGGCGCTCATCGGCCATGACACCGGCCCCCTCCCTGCTGGCACCTTTCCGAACCATGCCTATGGGGCCGGTGTCCGAGTTATGCAAAAAAAACTACCGTCCCCTGGGGGCCGGTAGCAAGCCCTGAAGCCGGCAGTCGCCGCCGTGGGCGACGGCCTGCCGCAAAACCGTTTTTCAGCCTTCCACCTTTGCCCTCAGGGCCTTGCCGGGCTTGAAGGCAGGCACCTTGGAGGCAGGAATCTCAATGGTCTCTCCGGTGCGGGGATTTCGCCCGACCCGGGCCTTGCGGGGCCGCACTTCAAAAGTACCGAACCCTACCAGAGAAACTTTCTCGCCCTTGGCCAGAGCCTTCTCGATGTTGGCCATGAAGGAGTTGATGGCCCGCTCCGTGTCCTTCTTGGTCAGACCGGTGTCCTGGGCCACACTGTTGATCAGGTCAGCCTTGTTCATTCAGCTGATTCCCCCCCATCGGGCCAGAGGCCCATGTTGTTGGGTCTCCTATTCCGCTAAAGGGCGCCAAATCCTTTTCCTTCATGCATTTCATGGTTTTTCTCCCCGGTCCAGAGCCGCCTTGGCCGCCTGCCACAATTCCTCCATCTCATCCAGGGACATCTCTTCTAGATTGTTACCCGCCCCGGCGGCCGCCGCCTCCATGTGGTGGAAGCGCTCCTCGAACCGCCGCACCGCCCCGGCCAAGGCCGTTTCGGGATGGATCCGCATGAGCCGGATGACGTTGATAAGGGCGAAGAGCAGGTCGCCCACTTCGGCTTCCAGTGCTTCGGCGTCGCCGGCCCGCCAGGCGGCCCGCACCTCCCGGGCCTCTTCCCAAACCTTCTTCACGGCCTCTTCCGGCCGCTGCCAATCGAAGCCGGCTTTGGCCGCCAGCACCTGCACCTGGTAGGCCCGCATCAAGGCCGGCAAGGCGGCGTTGAGGCCGGCCAGGCGGCTCTCCTGCCCGGGGGCTTGTCCCCCCGCCCGGCCGTCCTGGGCCGCCCGCTCCCGGGCCTTCATCTCCTCCCACAGGCGGCCTACATCAGCGGCGCTGGCCGCTTCCTTGGTGCCGAACACATGGGGATGCCGCCGCACCAGCTTCTCGTGGAGGTTTTCAATGAGGCCCTTTACGTCGAACAGGCCCGTCTCGCTGGCAATTTCGGCATGAAGTACCACGTGCAGGAGTAAGTCTCCCAATTCCTCCTGCAGTTTATTCCCGCCGTCGGGGTCGCCGGCGGCTAGGGCATCGATGGCCTCCACCACTTCGTAGGCTTCTTCCAGGACGTAAGGCCGCAGCGACCGGTGGGTCTGCTCCCGATCCCATGGGCAGCCGTCGGGTCCCCGCAGGAAGTGCACCAAGGCCACCAGCCGGTTGAAGGCGTCGCCCGCCGAATTGCCGTGGGCCCCATTGCCGTCGGTCTGACCCGTCACACCGGTCCCTCCTTCGTCAACGTCGCAGCAGCCCCAGGCGCTGCAGGAGCCGGCCCAGCCGCCGGCCCGGACCGCCCATCAAGTCCAAGTCTTCCTTGTTGATGCCGCCCAACAGCAGAAGCGCCGCGCCGTAAACCGCCGCGCCTACGGTGATGACCACCAGCAGGGCTGCCGCCGCCATCAGACGGCTGTTCCCCGCCAGCCACGGGGCCAGCCACCCCTTGGCCACGGCCACGGCCACCACCATGGCGGTGACGGCGCCCCCCGTCCGGAGGACGTCCCCCGCCGCCACCAGGGCTCCCCCCGCCCGCCGGTGCACCGACGCCAGGTTCAGGGCCGCCGCCGTCAAGAACCCGGCGGCGCTGGCGGTGGCGGCGCCGTTGATGCCCAAGGACGGCTGGGCCGTCAGCACCCAGGTGGCCGCCAGCTTGACCACCACGCCCGTCATCAAGTTGCGCACCGGCACCGTGGGATGGCCCAAACCTTGCAGGGTGCCCGAGGACACCTGCTGCAGGCCGATGAACAAAGCCGCCGGCGCCAGGAGCCGCAGGGGCCCGCCCACGTGGGGGGCGCCCCACAATATGGATGGTATTTCGGTAGCCAGGAGCACTAAGCCTACCACCGCCGGCAGGCTGATCATCAAAGTCACCCGCTGGGCCGCCACGGTAATGCGGCGGATCCGGTCCTGCTGCCCCGCCGCCCAGGCCTCGGACACCGCCGGCACCACGCTGAGGGCCAGGGCGGTGGTGAAGACCAAGGGCAGGTTGACGAAGGGCATGGCCATCTGGTTCAGCACCCCCAGGGCGGCGGTGGCCGCCTCGGTGGTGAGCCCGATGGCGTGGAGCCGCAAGGGCACCACCATGGTGTCCACCAGGGAGAACAAGGGGAAGGCCAGGGCCGCCAGGGACATGGGGATGGCCAGGTGCAGCACTTCCTTGATGAGGCTGCCCGCCGGCTCCACCTCCGGGGCCGGGTTGGGCGCCTCGGGCAGCAGGGCCGGCCGGTGGCGGCGGAACACCACCAGCAGGTACAACAGCCCCGCCACGGCCCCGGTGACGGCGCCGAAGGACGCCCCCGCCGCAGCGAATTCCACGCCGATGGGCAGCAGGGCCGCCGCCAGGACGAACATGGTGAGGATGCGGACGATCTGCTCAATGACCTGGGAGGCGGCAAAGGGGGTCATGATCTGCATGCCCTGGAAGAGGCCCCGCAGGGCCGACATGATGGACACCACGAAAATGGCCGGGGCCACCGCCAGCATGGACACCAGGGCCTTGGGGTCGTACACCTGCTGAAAATAAAAGGCCGCTCCCACCATGGCCGCGGTGAAAGCAGCCCCCAGCGCCGCCAGCACCCGGCCGGCCACTTGGTACACCCGCACAGCTCCGGCGGGGTCGTTGCGGGCGGCCCGCTCCGACACCAATTTGGCGATGGCCAGGGGAATGCCCATGGACGACAAGGTGAGGGCCACCGTATAGACGCCCATGCTGTACTGGAGGAGGCCCATGCCGTAATCCTTTTCGGGGCCGAACAGCATGGGCAGGATTATGCGGTAGACGGCGCCCAGCACTCGGGACAGCAAGCCGCCCACTGCCAGAACCAGGGCGCCCTGCAAGAAGGTTTGTCGACGCAAAACCACCGGCTCCCAGGACGAACAAACTGGTCCTATTATAGCACCGGTGGTTTTCGGGCGTTGCGGGCTAGGCCATCTGCCGGGCCAGGAAGGAGGCCGTCGTCTCGGCCGCCTTGCGCTCCAACTCCTCCATGGCCGTGTCGGGCTCCTTGCTGCAAAGGATCACCGCCCCGATGGCATCGCCCTTGACCACGATGGGCGCCACCAGGTAGGCGGTGAAGCGGCTGTCGTCCTCGTCGCCCGCCAGGAGGGTGCCGTCCACCGGCTTGGGGCCCTGGACGGGGTCGTTGACGATGACCGTCTCCTTGGCCGTCATGGCCGCCAGGGCCACCTCCCCCAGGCGCTTGTCCATGAACTCCTTGCGGGGGGCGCCGGCCGCGGCGATGATCACGTCCCGGTCGGCGATGAGGGCGATGTGGCCCAAGGCATCGTAAAGGGACTCGGCAAATTCCCGGGCAAAGTCGCCCAGTTCGCCGATGGGCGAGTATTTCTTCAGGATGACCTCGCCGTCCCGGTCGACGAAAATTTCCAGGGGGTCTCCCTCGCGGATGCGGAGGGTGCGCCGGATCTCCTTGGGGATGACTACCCGGCCTAGGTCGTCGATGCGGCGTACAATGCCTGTTGCTTTCAAGGGCGGCTCCTTCCCTGCCCACCACCGTGACAGGCCCGCAGCGGCCTCGCGGGGGCAACGCCGTTACGGCCATAGTGTTGTGCGGGAAGGGCCTGATTAATTCGCGCCCATGGGCGTGGCCGGCTCCGCAGCTACGGCCCGGCGCAGGTGGGCCAACAGGTGGCGCAAGGTTTCCAGGAGTTTCTTCCGGTCGGTGTCGGGCACTTGGACCGCCAGCACCGGACGGCCCCCCGTGGTCTGCACCTTGACGCCGGGCAGCTGCCCCAGTTCCTGAATTTCTGCCAGGACGTCGGGCGGCACCGGCAGCAGTTCCAGGCGCAGGCCGCCCGGCTGCCTTACCACCGTCAGGACGCCGGCCCCCGCCGCCCGGCGGCGGATTTCCGCCAGGGTGAGGAGGTTGCGGGCCGGCGGCGGCAGGGGGCCGTAGCGGTCGGCCAGTTCGTCCCGGATGGCCGCCAGCTGCTCCCGATCGCCCGCCCGCTCGATGCGCTTGTAAAACTCGATCTTGCGCCGGGGATCGTTGACGTAGTCATCGGGCAGGTAGGCGTCCCAGCCCAGGTCCACCGTGGGCTTCAGCCGCTGCTCCACCTTCTCGCCCTTCAGTTCCCGGACCACCTCAGCCAGCAGCTGGGTATACATGTCGAAGCCCACCGCCACCATGTGGCCGTGCTGCTCGGCCCCCAGGATGTTGCCGGCCCCCCGGATCTCCAAGTCCCGCAGGGCCAGCTTCAGGCCCGAGCCCAGTTCGGTGAAGTCCCGGATGGCCTGGAGGCGCTTTTCCGCCGTCTCCGTCAAGATGCGCCCCCGGTCGTAGGTGAAGTAGGCGTAGGCCAGCCGGTGGGAGCGCCCCACCCGCCCCCGCAGCTGGTAAAGCTGGGCCAGGCCCAGCTGGTCGGCGTCCTCCACGATCAAGGTGTTGGCGTTGCTAATGTCCAGGCCCGATTCGATGATGGTGGTGCACAGCAGCACGTCGTAGCGGCCCGCCACGAAATCCACCATGACCCGCTCCAGATGGTCCTCGTCCAACTGGCCGTGGCCCACGGCGATGCGGGCCTCGGGCACCAGCTTTTGCAGGCGGCTCAGGACGTGATGGATGCTGCGCACCCGGTTGTGGACGTAGAACACCTGGCCGCCCCTGGCCAGTTCCCGGCGGATGGCCTCCTGCACCAGGCCGTCGCTGTACTCGGTGACGTAGGTCTGCACCGGCTGCCGGTCCTGGGGCGGCGTGGACAGGACGCTCATGTCCCGCAGCCCCGACAAGGCCATCTGCAGGGTGCGGGGGATGGGAGTGGCCGTCAGGGTGAGCACGTCCACATTTTGCTTCAACTGCTTGATCCGTTCCTTGTGGGCCACGCCGAACCGGTGCTCTTCGTCCACGATGAGCAGGCCCAGGTCCTTGAAGCCCACGTCGGGCTGCAGCAGGCGATGGGTGCCCACCACGATGTCCACGGTGCCGCGGCGGAGCCCGTCAATCGTCTGCTGCTGCTCCTTGACGGTGCGGAAGCGGGACAGGAGGCCCACATTCACCGGGAAGCCGGCCATCCGCTCCTTGACCGTCTCGTAGTGCTGCTGGGCCAGGATGGTGGTGGGCACCAGGATGGCCACCTGCTTGCCCTCGGTGACCGCCTTGAAGGCGGCCCGGAGGGCCACTTCCGTCTTGCCGAAGCCCACGTCGCCGCACAGCAGCCGGTCGGCGGGCCGGGGCTTTTCCATGTCGGCCTTGATTTCCGCCGTGGCCCGCAGCTGGTCTTCCGTCTCTTCAAAGGGGAAGGCGTTTTCAAACTCCTGCTGCCAGGGCTGATCGGGCCCGAAGGCGTGGCCCTGGAGGGACTCCCGGGCGGCGTACAGCATCATCAATTCCTCGGCCATTTCCCGCACCGAGGCCCGCACCCGCTCCTTGACCCGGCTCCACTCGGCGCCGCCCATCTTGGACAGGCGGGGCTCCCGGCCCTCGGCCCCCACATACTTCTGCACCAGGTCCACCTGGTCCGTGGGCACGTACAGGCGGTCGCCGCCGGCGTACTGGATGACCAGGTAGTCGCCCTGGGCTCCCTGCACCTCCATGGTGCGGATGCCCAGGTAGCGGCCGATGCCGTGGTAGGCGTGGACCACGTAGTCGCCTTCCATCAGGTCGTCGTAATGCTCCAGGGGCTCCCCGGCGGCGGGGCGCACCGCAGGCCTGCGGGGCCGGCGACCCGCCAGATCGCTACCCGACACCACTGTCAGGCCGATGTCGTCCAGTTGGAAGCCTTCCGCTAGGGGCATGGCCGCCACGGCGACGCTCCCCGGCGCCGGGACCGGCCCACGCCGGTCCACGCCGATGCCCGCGTCGGCCAAGGATGCGGTGACGGCGTCCTTCATCTGCTCATCCACGGCCGCCACCACGATGCGCCGGCGGCTCCCCTGCCATGCCTTCAACTCGTCCAGGAACAGGCGCCACTGGCCCCGGAAGGAGGGCACGCTGCGGCCCCGGAAGGAGGCCACCGGGCCCCCCGTCTGGTGGGAAGTCCATTCCGACAGGTGCAGCTGCTGCCAGCGGCCCATTTCGGCCTGCAACTGGTCGGGGGTCAGGTAGGCCTCCCCCTCCCCGGGCAGGACGGCGCCGTCGGCCAGGAGACGGTGGTACTGCTCCACATGGTGCCGCTGGTGGTCGTCCAGGGCTTCGTTGATGCGGCGGGGCTCCTCCAGCACCAGCAGCTGGTCGCCGCCCAGCAGCCCCGCCGGCGACGGGGCTTCGGGATAGGCCAGGCTCAGATAGCGCTCCATGCCTGGGAAGCCCATGCCGGCGGCAATGCGGGCCTTGTGCTCGGCCACCCGGTCCTGCAGGCGGCCCAGCTTGTTCAGGGAAAGGGCCTTGCGCTCCCGCACCGCCGCCAGTTCCCGGTCCAGGGCTTCCACCAGCCGCTGCCGGGCCTCCCCGTCCAGGAGCAGTTCGGCGGCGGGGGTGATGGTGACCCGCTCTACCTGCTCCAGGGACCGCTGGGTGCCGGGATCGAAGAGCCGGATGGACTCCAGCAGATCGCCGAAGAACTCCAGGCGCACCGGCAGGGATCCCGTGGGTGCAAACAGATCCACGATGCCGCCCCGAAGGGCGAACTGGCCCTGGGCTTCCACCTGGTCCACCCGCTGGTAGCCCGCCGCCGCCAGCCGGCGGCTCAAAGCGTCCAGTTGCAGTTCGTCGCCCACGGCCACTTGGGTGATGCGGCCCGCCAGCACCTGGGGCGGCACCACCCGGGACAGCATGACGGGAGCCGGCACCAGCAGCACCGCCAGACGCCCCGTCACCGCCGCCGCCAGCACCTCCATGCGCTGGTGGACCGCTTCCCGGCTGGCAGCCAGCAGTGCATAAGGGAGAATCTCCTGGGCCACCAGGACACCCACCCGCTGCCGGCCCAGCCAGAGACCCAGGGCTTCGGCCCGCTCCCGGGCCTTGTGGCTGTCGGGCGTCACCCACAAGATGGGCCGGCCCGTCTCCGCCGCCAAGGCGGCCATGACGAAGGAGGCAGCGGCGCCCGGCAGGCCCCGGACGCCGCCGTGGCCCCGGCGCTTGCGCACTATATCGATTAGGAAACGAAAGGACGGCAGGTCCCTGAGAAGCCCAAAAAACGCCCGGTAGTCACCTTGGGCGTTGTCCAGGGGATCTTGCAATGGAGCCACGTCTCCTCATGTTGTTTCAAAGCGTCGCCTTGCCCGATGAATCCGTCACCTTGCTCCACCCATCACCTGTCTTCAGCCTGCCACAGGACCGTTGAAGCGGGACATGGCGGCCTCGGGCCCCTCCGCCATCAGCACCTGGGCCGCCGCCACCGCCCGGTCCAGGACGGCCAGCACCAAAGGCTCCTCCGACGGTTCGAAGGGAGCCAGCACGTAGTCCGCCGGATCCCGGCCGCCGGGGGGCCGGCCGATGCCCAGCCGGAAGCGGCCGAACTGCTGGTGCCCCAGGACCTGCTGGATGTGGGCCACGCCCCGGTGGCCGCCGCTGCCGCCGCCGGGGCGGATGCGCAGCCACCCCAGTTCCAGGTCCAGGTCGTCGTGGGCCACCCAGAGGTTGTCCCCGGCTTCGGGCCGCTTCTCCAGCAGCCGGGCCACGGCCCGCCCGCTCAAATTCATGTATGTAATGGGTTTCACCAAAATTATACGATGACCGTTCCACACGCCGTGCCCCGACACGGCCCCGGCGATGGCGGTGTCCTCCACCGGCACGCCCAGGGCCCGGGACAGGTGGTCGATGAACATGAACCCGAAGTTGTGGCGGGTGTCGGCATAGCGGGGGCCGGGATTGCCCAGGCCGACGAAGGCGTAGACCGGCCCTTCAGTCTTGGCCGCCGTCATCCTGCTGGTCTGCCTCGGCCTCCGGAGCCGCCTCCTCGCCCTCTGCCGCGGGCTCCTCGGCGGGCTGGTGGATCTCCACCAACTGGACCACTACCTGCTCGGGGTCGTTCAGCACCGTGATCCCCTGGGGCGGCGCCATGTTGGCCACGGTTATGCTGTCGCCCACCGCCAGGCCGCTCACGTCCACGGTGACGGCTTCGGGCAGATCCCCGGGCAGCCCCTCCACGTCCACTTCGTACAGAAGCTGCTGCAGCACGGCTCCCGAGGGTACCTTGTCGTCGCCCGCCAAGGTGACGGGCACCGTGGTCTGCACCTTGTCGGTCATGGATACCCGCAGGAAATCCACATGAATGATGTCGCCCCGGACGGGGTCTTGCTGCACGTCCCGGATCATGACGTTTTCCGCCCGGCCGCCGTCATCTTCCACGGTGATCTGGATGACGCCGTGGGCGCCGCTGTTCAGCAGGCGCACCATTTGGGGAGCGGCAAGGGCGATGGGCTCGGGCTCCTGGTCCCGCCCGTAAATGATGGCCGGCACCAAGCCGGCCCGGCGCAACTGCTTGGCCTTGCCCGCCTTGCGCCGCTGGGCTTGGAGCTGAATCGTCTGCACAGGGGTGCACCTCCTCCGCTGGTTGCCGCGAAAAGACCATCCTTCAGTCTATGCCAACCTGGAGAAGCCTGTCAAAGCAAGGCCCGGGGCCGGTGGCTGCCGCCGCGGGCCCGCCGGTCCCGTCACGTAAACAAGGTGCTCACCGACAGGTCCTCGTGGATGCGGAGAATGGCCTGGGCGAACAGGGGCGCCACGCTCAGCACGGTGAAGTTGGGGGGCAGTTCGTCGTGCTCGATGGTGTTGGTGACGATGACCTCCTGGATGGGCGCCTGCCGCAGCCGGTCCATGGCCGGACCCGACAGGACCGGATGGGTGGCGCAGGCCAGCACCCTTTCCGCGCCCCGGGCCATCAGGGCCCGGGCCGCCTCGGCGATGGTTCCCGCCGTGTCGATCATGTCGTCCACGATGATGCACGTCTTGCCGGCCACCTCGCCCACCACGTTGACCACTTCCGCCTCGTTGGGCGCCGGGCGCCGCTTGTCGATGATGGCGAAGGGGAACCCCAGGCGGTCGCCCAGGCGCCGGGCCCGGGTCACGCCCCCCGTATCGGGGGAGACCACCACGCCGTTTTGGATGTCCCGGGTCTGCAGGTAGTCGGCCAGGATGGGGATGGCCGACAGGTGGTCCACCGGCAGGTCGAAGAAGCCCTGGATCTGGCCGGCGTGCAGATCCATGCTCAGGACCCGCCGGGCCCCGGCCACGGTGATCAAGTTGGCCACCAGCTTGGCCGTGATGGGCTCCCGTCCCCGGGTCTTCCGGTCCTGGCGGGCGTAGCCGTAGAAAGGCACCACCGCCGTGATGCGCCGGGCCGACGCCCGGCGCAGGGCGTCCACGATGATGAGCAGTTCCATCAGATTGTCGTTGACGGGCTGGGATGTGCTCTGCAGGACGTAGACGTCGGCGCCCCGCACGCTTTCGTTGATGATGACCCGGATTTCGCCGTTGCTGAACCGGCCCAGTTCGATGTCCCCCAGGTCCGTCCCCAGGTAGTCGGCAATTTCCGCCGCCAACCGCGGGGAGGAACTGCCGGCGAACAACTTGAGCCGTCCTCCGCTCAACTGCATGCCGCACCCCTCACCGGCTGCCCGCGCCCTCGGCCTTCTCCATCTTCTGGCGGCGCCGCGACACCCAGCCCGGCTTGTTTTCCTGGCGGGCCCGGGCGATGGCCAGGGCATCCGAAGGCACGTCCTGGTTGATGGTCGACCCGGCGGCCACGTAGCTGTCGGGAGCGATTTCCACCGGGGCGATGATGTTCACATTGCAGCCCACAAAAGCTTCGTCGCCGATAATGGTCTCGTGCTTGCGGTAGCCGTCGTAGTTGACGGTCACGGCGCCGGCGCCGATGTTCACGTCCCGGCCGATGCGGCTGTCGCCGATGTAGCTGTGGTGGGAAACCTTGCTGCCGGTGCCGATGGTGGAGTTCTTGATCTCGGCGAAGTTGCCCACCTTGACCCCCGGCGCCAGGTCCGTCCCCGGCCGCAGGTGGCTGTAAGGACCCACCCGGCTGCCGGCCCCCAGACGGCTGTCCCGCACCGTAGACTGCTCCACCCGGCACCCGTCTTCCAGGTGGGAGTTTTCGATGACCGCCCCCGGGCCGACGATGCAGTCGGCGCCGATGACCGTGTCGCCTTTGATTATGGAAAAGGGCAGGATGACGGTGTCCATGCCCACTGTAACCGTATCATCCACGTAGGTGTTGGCGGGGTCAACCACGGTCACCCCTGCCGCCATCAGCCGGTCCAGGACCCGCTCCCGCATGGCCGCCTCCGCCGCCGCCAGGGCCCGGCGGTCGTTGACGTTGAGGAACTGGCGGTAGTCATCCACGGTGCAGGTGCCCACCTGCTGGCCCGCCGCCAGCATCAGGGGCACCACGTCCACCAGGTAGTATTCACCTTGACGGTTGTCGGGCGCCACCCGGCCCAAGGCCGCCATCAGGGGCTCCACCCGGTAGCAGCCGATGCCTGTGTTGATCTCGTTGATGCGCCGGGTCTCCTCGTCGGCGTCGGCCTCTTCCACGATGCGGGCGATGTTGCCGGCCCCGTCCCTTTGGATGCGCCCGTACCCCGTGGGGTCCGGCACCCGGGTCGTCATAAGGGTGGCGGCCTGTCCCCGGGCCAGGTGGGCCTCCACCAGGGATGCCAGGGCATCGGCCGTCAGCAGGGGCGTATCCCCGTTCAAGACCAGGACGTGCTCCTGGCCGGCCAGCTGGGCAGCGGCCTGCAGCACTGCATGGCCCGTGCCCCGCTGCTCTTCCTGCAAGACGTATTCCACCCCGTCACCCAAAACGGCCTGCACGTCTTCAGCCCGATGGCCCACCACCACCAAGACGCGGGAGAGGCCCGCCGCCCTTGCCGCATTCACTACGTGCTGGATCATGGGGCGGCCCCCCACCTGGTGCACCACTTTGGCCCGCCTGGTCATCATGCGGCGGCTGCGACCGGCGGCCAGAATCAGGGCTGTCTGCATGGTTCATCCTCCCAGAAAGGAAAGAAGGGCCTAGGCCCCCCTGATACCAAGATGGTATTCCACCAGCCGGGCCGGTTCCCCTTTAGGCCCCCGCCCGGGCCGCCACAAAGAGCCGGCCGGCAGAGGCCGGCCGGGCAGCATCAGAGGTGGGTGGGGATATGACCTTGATGGGCGGGATGGGTAACCCGTGGCACCTCCCGTAAATTGCCGCTGCCGGGCGGTTTGCCCGCGCAGCGGCCATGATTCGCCTTACGAATTGGCCGCGGCTTCGCTGCCCAAAGCCTCGGCGTAGGCCGTCAGCACCGCCTGCTCCAGCTTTTCCCTGGCCTCGCTGGTGATGGGGTGGGCGATGTCGATGTACTCCCCGGAAACTTTCCGCCGGCTGGGCATGGACACGAAGAGCCCGTTCTGCCCGTCCACCACCCGCAGTTCATGAACTACGAAGGCATTGTCCAAAGTGATGGAAGCCAAGGCCCGGACCCGGCCGTCGCCTGACAGGGGCCGGATGCGCACCGACGAAATGTTCAAGGCAGCTCACCTCCTTTTTTTGCCATTCAGCCGGCCCAGGAGGTATTCGACAAGGAGCCGCCTCTTCCTTCCAGTTTTTGGAATTGTATTGGAGCAGGTGAACCGCCCTTACCGGATCTCCCGGCAGGGGAAGCCGGCCACCCGGATGGCGGCCAGGATGCGGCCGATGTGTTCGTGGTTTTCCGTCTGCAGGAGCAGTTCCACCTCGGTCTCGCCCCAGGAGACGTCGCCGTACAGGCGGTTGTGATGCACCCCGATGACGTTGGCGCCGTGATCGGCCACGATGTTCAGCAGGCCCTGCAGTTCGCCGGGCCGGTCCATCAGGCGGGTGCTGATGCGCAGGTAGCGGCCGTCGGACACCATGCCCCGCTCGATGATGCGGGCCAGCACGTTGCCGTCGATGTTGCCGCCGCTGAGGATGATGGCCACCTTGCGGCCCCGCACCTTGCGGCTCAGCAGGGCTGCCAGGGTGACGGCACCGGCTCCTTCCACCAGCAGGTGGGCGCCTTCCAGGAGGAGCAGGATGGCCCGGGCGATTTCCTCTTCATCCACCACCACCAGATCGTCCACGTACTTTTGCACCAAGCGGAAGGTGATGTCCTGGGGCTCCTTGACCGCCAGGCCGTCGGCCAAGGTGACGTCGGGGGGCACCGTCAGGAGGCGGCCCGCCAGCCAGGAGCGGTACAGGGCCGGCGCCGCCGCCGCCTGCACTCCCACCACCCGGGTCTTGGGGCTCATCTCCTTGACCGCCACGGCGACCCCGCCGATGAGCCCGCCGCCCCCCACGGGCACCACCACCAGATCCAGGTCGTCCAGTTCCTCCAAGATCTCCAGGGCGATGGTGCCCTGGCCGGCGATGACCAGGGGGTCGTTGAAAGGATGGACCAAGGTGGCGCCCCGCTCCACCCTCAATTTCTCCATGTACCTGTAGGCCTGGTCGAAATCCCGGCCGTACAGCTCCACCTGGGCGCCCAGGGCCCGGGTGGCCTCCACCTTGACCATGGGCGCCGCCGCCGGCATGACGATGGTGCTCTTGACGCCCATCTCCCGGGAAGCCAGGGCCACCCCCTGGGCGTGGTTGCCGGCGGAAGCGGCCACGATGCCCCGCTGGCGCTGCTGGGGCGACAAGGAGCGGATCCGGTTGTAGGCGCCCCGCAATTTGAAGGAGCCGGTCTTCTGCAGGTTTTCGCACTTGAGGAACAAATCCGCGCCGATCTGGCGCCCCAGTTCCAAGGCCGGCAGCAGGGGAGTCCGCAGGGCCACCCCGGCCAAGGTGCCCGCCGCTTCTTGAATGTCCGCCAAAGTGGGCAGCTTTTCGTCAACGACGCTGTCCATCCTTCGACTCCTCTCCCGCCCCCGGCTCCCGGGCCGAGGCCGCGGCCCGCCCCGCCATCATATGGGCGGTGACCGCCTCGTTGGGGCGCACCACGACCCGCCGCTCCTGCTCATCTACTTCGTCCAGCAGAACGAGGGCCAAGTAATCGTCCACCAGTTTATCCCGGGGCTCGCCCATGGCGATGAGCACCCCCGTGCCCACCACCTGGGCCCCGAACTCACCCATCAGCTCCTGGACACCCTTCAAGGTGCCGCCGCCCCGGAGGAAGTCGTCCACCAGCAATACCCTGCTGTCGGGGGCCAGGGCCCGCTTGGGCAGGGACATGGTCTGGATTTGCCGGCGGGAGCCGGACACATAGTTTATGCTGATGGACGTCCCTTCGGTGGCCCGGCTGTCCCGGCGGCAGGAGACCAGGGGCTTGCCAAGGGCCCGGGCCGTCATCAAGGCCAGGGGGATGCCCTTGGTCTCCACCGTCACCACCGCGTCGCATTCCACGTGGGCAAACACCGAAGCGAAAACCTCGCCCAGCTGCTGGGCCCGCCGGGGATCGAAGACCAAATCGGTGATGTAGAGAAAGCCGCCCGTCAGTATACGGCCCGGGTCGGCCAGCTGCGCCGCCAGTTCCTCCAGGCGCCGGGCCACCCAGGCGGGGCTGTGGATGGGCCGGTACCGAACGCCCCCGGCGGGGCCCGCCACCGTCTCCACCTGCCCCATGTCGGCTTCCGCCAGGGCCTCCCGGATCAAGGCCAAGTCCTCGCTGATGGTGGACTTGGCGGCATCCAGTTCATCGGTGAAAAGGCTCAGGGGCAGCAGTTCCCCGGGCCTGCTCATCAAGGTGCGGACGATGGCTGCGATACGCCGGCTGCGGCGGGGCCGCCGTCCTTCGGCCTTCATAGGGGCAAGCCCTCGACATAGGCGATGTCTTCAGGCCGGTCCACGTCCAGGGCGATCTCGGGGTGGGCCAGTACGACGGCCCGGCCCCGGGCGCCCACCAGCCGGGAAACCTGCTCCTCCAATTCCTGCACCGCGACCCGGCCCAGGAGCAGTTTCAGGATCAAGGCCGGTCGGATGATCTGCAGCATGCGCAAGGGGTTTTTCCGGGCGGCGTAGAGCCGGTCCACCACCGCCAGGCCGGGCTCCACCACGTCCCGGTCCACCAGAAACATATTGCCGCCGGTAAAGGTGCCGTCCTTGAGACGCACCCACGTGCGGTGGGAATCGGGGAAGCGCTCTTCATAGCATTCTTTGGTGACAATGGGGTAGAAAAATTGGCCCGTCATGGATGCACAGGCCGACAGGAAGGCGTTTATCGTGGCGGTGGTCACCAAGGGGGCGTCGCCGGCCACAAACAGCACCCGCTCCGAATGGGCCGCCCCCGCCAAGCCCTGGCGGATGCTGCCCGTCAGGCTGTCGCCCGGGTCCACTCGCAGGGCGCCCCAGGCTCGGATGGCCTCTGCCACCGCCGGCGGGGCCACCACCGTAACCGACAGGAGGCCGTCCACACCGGCCAGGGCATCCAGGATGGGGGCGATGAGGGGTCGCCCCCGGAGGGGGATGAGGGCTTCGGCCTCTTCGGCGTAGGCTTCCCGGAAGGCCCCGTCGTTGCTCCGGCCGGCCAGGACTATGGCGCTGATGGTCATGGCTGGGTCCTCCTTCGGCGGCCTGGGGCTAACGGGTCGCTCCCGTCGCCGGGCCGATCCCCCGGTGGCGCAGATGGGTCAGGCGGGCCAGGGGCCAGCGCTGCCGCAAGGCCCGGACCGCCTCCCGGGCCTGCCGCCGGCGGGCGAAGAGCCCGAACACCGTGGGCCCGGTGCCCGTCATGGCGGCCGCCAGGGGCTCCCACCGCTCCAGGTCTTCCAGGGCGGCCCGCACCTGGGGATGGCGGCGGGCCGTTATTGATATTAATACATTGCCGCACAAGGATGCCGCCCGCTGATAATCTCCTTGGCCCATGGCTTCAGCCATGGTCGCCACGGCCGGACCCGGCGGGGCCTGGTCTCCCCGGCTTGCCCATTGGGCAAAGATTTCGCCGGTGGAAACCCCGAAGGTTTGGGGTATGAGCACCACGGGCATGCCCGCCAGGGTGGGCAGCGGCTCCAGGATCTCCCCCACGCCCCGGGCCCGGGCGGCGCCGCTGTGGAGGGCGAAGGGCACGTCGGCCCCCAGGCCCAAGGCCAAGGCGTGCAGGTCCCCATGGGAAAGGCCCAGCCCCCACAAGCGGTTCAGTCCCAGGAGGACCGCCGCAGCGTCGGCGCTGCCGCCTCCCAGGCCTGCCCCGGCGGGAATCCGCTTGATCAAGGTGATGTGGACACCCTCGGAGACGTCCGCCGCCCGGCGCAAGGCTGCGGCCGCCCGCCAGGCCAAGTTCTCCGGCCCGTGGGGCACCGACGGCAGTTCCCCATTCTGGAGCGCCGGCCTGCCCCGCCCGTCGACGCCGGGCGCCCCGCCCCCCGGGCGCCGGTCCACCACCGTCAAGGACAGGCCGGCGGCAGGGCGCAGGATGATCGTATCCTCCAAGGTCAGGCCGTGCATGACGCCGTCCAGTTCGTGCATGCCGTCGGGCCGCCGGCCCAGCACAGCCAGGCACAAATTCAATTTGGCGGGAGCGCTGACGACCAAGGAATCATTAGCCATGGGCGTTGGGGACCCTTCCCTGTAAGAGGCAACAGCGACCACCGTCGTGGTCGCTGAGGACTGCAAGGAAATATTGAGGCCGGCTGGTCAGCTGACCTGGTAGGCCAAAGTCTTGTTGCCGTCGTTGTCCATTACCGTCAGTTCCACTGTTTCGGTCAAGATGTCGGCATAAGTGTATGTAATACGGCGCCCGTGATGTTCATCATCCAATTTGATCACAAACAAGTTGGGGTAAGCCCGCTCCAGGGTGCCTTCCCGCTCCACCACCCGGCGGCGCCCCTTGTTAGCCCTGACACGCACCCGGCTGCCTACATACCCTTTCACATCATCGCGAATTTGCGCCAAGAGCATGCGACCTTCCGCCACGGGCACACCACCTTTACGACATTTTGCTAACTAATAATAGCATGCCCCAGGCCGCTTTGTCAAAAAAATGGATTGTACCAGAGGCCTTAAATTTGTGTCAAGACCAAAGGGGCAAGCGGCAGGAAAATGTCGCAGCAGGCTCCGACGGCCCGGCGGCCGTCTATTTGGTATGCTTGTCCGCCACCTTGCTGGCACCGTACGATTCCGGCTTAATTTTGGCGTCAAAGCCGCTGCCGGTAACCATGCCTACTACTTCACGGATTAAATCCCGGGTTTCCCCGCCCCTGCCTACGTCCAGGTGGATTTCCACGTTGGGCTCCACCTTCCCGTTCCAGGTGAGGCGGTCCACCAGGCGGGCCGCCAGGTTGAGGCTCAAGGAGGCTTCGAATAGGATCTTCTGCCGCAGGCTTTCGATCTTCCGGCGCCGCTGCTTCTGGTAGTAGTAGCGGGCGCCTTTGCCCACCCGGTGCACGATGACGGCGGTGACGAAGACCGTTTCGTCCCGGGCCTGGGAGTCGGTGCCGATGATGACCTTGTACTCGGCCTCGGGCTCCTCGTTCATATAGGCGGTTATGTCGGCAAACATCTCCTCGAAGGAGAGCCTGCCGCGGGTTGGACTGATGAATTCCGGCACGCCCCGGTCCCTGCCCCTCATCCTTCTCTGTGCATATCTTCCACCGGCAGGCTCTGGGCCACCCGGTCAAATTCCGCCAAAGTCAAGGTTTCGCCCCGGCGGGAGCCGTCGACGCCCGCCGCTGCCAGCGCCGCCGCCACCGTATCCGCCGGCAGGCCCAAGCCCGCCGCCAGGGCATTGCGCAACGTCTTGCGCCGCTGGGCGAAGGCCGCCCGGATGACGGTGAACAACACCTGCTCCGGGGCCGTCGCCGGCGGGTCCGCCCGCCGGGTGAAGCGCAGCACCATGGACACCACGGCGGGCCGGGGCCAAAAGCTGCCCGGCGCCACCGTAAACAGCTTTTCCACATGACCGTGATACTGGGCCAGCAACGTCAGGGATCCGTAATCCTTGGTGGCCGGAGACGCCGTCAGCCGGTCCCCTACTTCTTTCTGCACCATGATGACGGCGCCGCTGAACTGCCGTTCCCCCGCCAGGAGGCGCACCAGAGCCGGCCCCGTTATGCTGTAGGGCAGGTTGGCCACGAAGAGCAGCCGCTCCGGCTGCAGGCCCCGCCTCCCCGCCGCTTCCAGCAGCGTCGCCGCCCACGGGATGGTCAAGGCGTCGGCCTCGATGAGCTCCACGGGGGCCTGGGGCGGCACCAAGCCCGCCAGCACCGCCAGCAGGCGCCGGTCCTTTTCCACCGCCACCACCAGGCCGCATCGCTCCAGCAAGGCCAGGGTGAGGGCGCCCGCCCCCGGCCCTACTTCGAACACGGCGTCTTCGGGGCTAGGCCGGGCGGCGGCGATGATCCGGTCCCGCACGTTGCCGTCGATGAGGAAGTTCTGGCCCAGGCGGCGCTGGGGCCGGATGCCCGCCCGGGCCAGCAGTTCCCGCAGTTGGCTGGGGCGGACGGGGTCCACCTGCAGGGACCCCCCTGGGCCGGTCATGATTCGTTCCCGGGCAGGCCGAACAGCCGCCGGGCGTTGGCCGTCGTCCGGTCGGCAACTTCCTCGAGGGACAGGCCCCGCACCCGGGCCAGCACTTGGGCCGTCTCCACCATGAAGGCCGGCTCGTTCCGCTTGCCCCGGCGGGATTGGGGAGCCAGGTAGGGAGCGTCGGTCTCCAGCAAGATGCGGTCCAAGGGCACCGCCGCCGCCGCTTCCCGCACCCCTTCAGCGGCTGGGTAGGTCAAGACGCCGCCGAAGCCCAGGTAAAAGCCCCGCCGGACGCATTCCAGGGCGAAGTCGGGGCCGCCGCTGAAGCAGTGGATGACCCCCGTCTCGGGCCCCTGCCCCGCCGCCCGCTCTTCGTCGACAACGGCCAGCAGGCGCTCATCGGCCTGGCGGTTGTGGATGACGATGGGCATGTCCATCCGGGCCGCCAGCCGCAGTTGGGCCCGGAACACTTCCTCCTGGATATGGTGGGGCACGTAGTCCCGGTAGAAATCCAGGCCCATCTCCCCCACCGCCACCACCCGCTCATGGGCCAGGGCTTCCTCTACCTGGGCCAGGCCTTCGTCCAGCTTGTCCCGCCACCGGCCCGAGGCATGGGGGTGGATGCCCACGACGGCCCAGCAGCCCTCGTATTTCTCGGCCAGGGCCAGCACCGGGCCGATGTGGGTCGGATCGATGGCAATGTTGATGATGCCCGTCACCCCCGCCTTCCGGGCCCGGGCCACCACCTGATCCACATCGCCGGCGAACTGCTCCGAGTCCAGATGGGCGTGGGTGTCGATAAAGGTCAAGAGGCATCCCCCGACGGCGCCAGCACTTCGTCGGGATCCAAGCGGGGGAACAAAGGCTCCGCCTTGTGCACCCGGCTGCCCGGCGCCAGGCCGCCCCACCGCTGGTCCTCATCCCACCGGACCTCGTCCACCGTAATGCCCATCTGGGCCCACAACTTGGCCGGCGTCTTCACCAGGAAGGGGCTGAGCAAGACCCCCGCCAGGCGGATGCTCTCGGCGATGTTGTACAGGACGGTATGGAGGTGGTCCCGCTCGCCCCGCTTGTTCAAGTCCCAAGGGGCCTGCTGGTCGATGTACTTGTTGGCGCCTTTGATCAAGGTCCAGCATTCTTCCAGGGCCGTGTTCAGCTCCAGGCGGTCCAGGGCCGCCTCCACCCGCTGGAAGACGCCGGCCGCCGTCTCCCGCAGGATGCCGTCGTCGTATTGGGCCACCGGCGCCGGCACCGTGCCCCCGGCGAACCGCTCGATCATGGAGGCGGTGCGCCACACCAAGTTGCCCAGGTCGTTGGCCAGATCGGAGTTGATGCGCTTCACCAGGGCCTCCTCGGAATAGGTGCCGTCGTTGCCGAAGGGCACCTCCCGCAGCAGGAAGTAGCGCACGGCGTCCACCCCATACTTTTCCACCAGGGCGAAGGGATCGATGACCTGGCCCCCGGCCCGGGACTTGCCGATCTTGCCGCCACCGATGAGGAGCCAGCCGTGGCCGTACACCATCTTGGGCAAAGGCTGGCCCAGGGCCAGCAGCAGGGCGGGCCAGATGATGGCGTGGAAGCGCAGGATGTCCTTGCCGATCAGGTGGACGGTGGCGGGCCAGAAGCGCCGGTACAGTTGGGCGTCGCCCTCCCCCTCCACCTCCGGCCAGCCCAAGGCGGTGATGTAGTTGGCCAGGGCGTCCACCCAGACGTAGATTACGTGGTCCGGGTCGAAGGGCACGGGAATGCCCCACTTGAAGGTGGTCCTGGACACCGACAGGTCCTCCAGGCCCTGCCGGATGAAGGAGGTCACCTCATTGCGGCGGGTTTCGGGCTGGACGAAGTCGGGATTGGCCTCGATATGCCGCAGCAGGGCATCGCCGTACTTGGACAGGCGGAAGAAGTAGCTTTCTTCCTCCACCCATTCCACCGGCTTTTCGTGGACCGGGCAGAGGCCTTCCTCCGTCAGCTCCCCTTCGGGGTAGAAGGCCTCGCAGTGGACGCAGTACAGGCCCCGGTAGGTGCCCTTGTAGATGTCCCCCTGGTCGTAAAGCTGCTGGAAAATCTGCTGCACCCGCTTCTTGTGCCGGGGCTGCGTGGTGCGGATGAAGTCGTCGTAGCTGATTTCCAAGGTGGCCCACAACTGCTGGATCCAATCCACGATGGGATCGATGTACTCCAGGGGCTCCTTCCCAGCCCGCCGGGCCGCCCGCTCCACGTTCTGGCCGTGCTCGTCGGTCCCCGTCAAGAACCACGTGTCGTTGCCCTTGAGCCGATGGTAACGGGCCAAGGCATCGGCCGCCACCGTGGTGTAGGTGTGGCCGATGTGCAGCCGGTCGTTGGGGTAATAAATAGGCGTCGTAATGTAGAAGGTGCCTCTCCTTGGTATGGCGCTCACCCGATGCACCACCTCGCCGTGAAATAAAAAACGACCCTGCCCCAGGGGCGAGGATCGCTCGCGGTACCACCCTAATTCGCCGGCGGCTCACGCCGACGGCCTCTGCGGATCCGGCCCCGCCGCCCGCCGGCGGGTGCGGCCGGATGCCCGGCGCTTTAACGGGCGCCTCCGCCCGGCCTACCCAATGCCGCCGCCGAGGGCCGCTGCCTGGCAGGCGGCGCCCCGTGACCTGCGTGCACCTTCAGCCGGGTGCTCAGGGGCCATCTTCCCACCCCTCGCTGGTACCGGGCTTGCAGCCCGGCCACCCCCTGTGCGGGCCGGTCCCGGCTCTCTGGAACCAGCGCCGGGGTGATACTCCTCCCCGTCATGGCAAAAAAGCAGGTGAACCCGGTCACCCTTCAGTTTGGTTCCGAATATACCAACGGCCCCACCCGGTGTCAAACAATGGGTTCCGGACCTTCTTCCCAGCCTGCCGCCAGGAAGAAATACCCACCTGGTCTCATGCGTTTTGACAGTTGACACTTAATGGTACGGCTGGT
>DATGRI010000022.1 GCA_035303785.1 Sphingobacteriaceae bacterium | reverse complement strand
TGCTGCCCGGCGGCGACAACGGTGACGACAGCGAGGATCCCGGCGACCAGAACGGCGATGACGACGTCGATGACGACGCCGAGGAGCCGGGCGACGACGACGATGATGCCGACGACCCGGGCGACGGCAACGGCGATGATGATGATGACAACGCCGACGACGATCAGCCCGGCAACGGCAACGGCGACGATGATGACGACGACGCCGATGACCAACAGCCCGGCAACGGCAACGGCGACGACGATGACGACGCCGGCGACGATGATTCAGACCAGCCGGGCGACGATGACGATGATGACGCCGATGACCCCATCACCATCCGGGACCGGCTGATCCAGGCCTATCAGAGGCTGGTCAGCGCCTACGAGCAGCTGGTGGCCGTCTACTTCGACTGGTTCCAACTGGGCCAGGCCACGGGAGAATAATCCCCCGGGCCACCGGCTTGAGTCACACCTAACTTAGCTGTCCCCCAAGTACCCCTTGATGGCGGGAGGTTCCCCAGCCCTCCCGCCATCCCCCTTTTCGGGGGCAAGGCAAGGCTGTGGCGCCGACAGGATTTTCCTGCCCGCAGGGGAAGTGAGGCAGAGAACTTTCCGCCGAGAGGGAGGCGCCAATGCACGAATTCCTGTCCCTGGCCCACGGCATGAGTGTCATCGAGCGCTGGAACAACAAGCCCAATCTCCTAGCGGAGACGGTGGCTGCCCATTCCTTCCTGGTGTCGGTCATGGCCTGGGGCCTGGGGGCCGCCGCCCAGGCCAAGGGCATGAAGGTGGACCTGGGACAGGTGCTGAAGCGGGCCATCGCCCACGACCTGCACGAGGTGATCACCGGCGACATCCTTGCCCCTACCAAGCGGGCCGATCCGGGCATCGCCCAGGCGGTGGCCGATTTGGAGCGGGAAGCCAACCTGGAGATCCTGGCCACCCTGCCGCCTCGTCTTCAGGAGGAACTGGCCCCCTACATGCTGGAGCCGGCAGACGACTCTCCTGAAGGGCGGGTGGTGGCGGCCGCCGACCTGTTCGCCGCCTACCTGAAGTCGTGGCTGGAAGTCCAGCTGGGCAACGCCTTCCACACGGAGACCCGGCAGCGAATCTGCGGCATGCTGCAATCCTCTCCGGTGCCCATGGTGACGGAATTGATGGCCGATCTGGAGAAGGTGGAGCAGCAGGGGGAGGGTCTAGGGGATGAACCGTCCCTGGCCGGCTTCCTCCATCATCTGGTGACCTTGTACTACGTCAAGCGCTGGAACTACCTGCCCACCCTGGCCACCAAGTCGGTGGCGGCCCATTCCCACCTGGTGGCCCTGGCCGCCTGGATCATGGCCGCCGCCGAAAACCACGCCCACGGGCGGGACCTGCCCCTGGACGACATTTTGAAGCGGGCCCTGCTGGTGGAGGCCCCCAAGGCCATCACCGGCGACATCCTGTACCGCAGCAAGACGGCCAGCCGGCCCATGGCCGCCGGGGTCGAGACGGTGCGGGCCCAGGCGGCCCGGCAGATGATCGCCGCCCTGCCGGGGGAACTGCAGCCCCATTTCGCCCCCTACATGGCGCCCCTGCCCGGTCCCGCCGGCAAGCTGGTGGAGGAGGCGGCCGTAGTAGCCGCTTATATGGAAGTGATCATGGAGATCAAGCTGGGCAACACGTACTTCCTGCCCTTGAAGCAGGCCCTGGAAGAGCGGGTGCCGGACCCCTTCCCCGTCACCCGGCAGTTGATGGAGGCCCTGGGCAGGCTGGACGCCCCTTAACAATTCCCCCCGGCGCCCGATAATGGGAGAGATTACTGGATGCAACGCCGCTTGCCGGAAAGGTCTGCGGCAGTGGGGGAGAGATGGCTGTGACCACCGACGATACCCGCTGTCGTCTATGCGGCAGTGCTCCCGCCGGACCATCGGGCTACTGCCGCCACTGCGCCGAAAAACTGCGCCGGGAAATCTACTCAGCCCTGCCCGAACTGCGGGAGAAGCACGCCAGCGCCGAAACCCAGCGCCTCAAGGATCGATGGACATCCGGCCGGCTGCGCACCTACACCCGCACCACGGCGGCCACCAGCCGCCGGCTCAACGAGTACCTGTATGTGGCCGGGGAGGTTTGCCCCGTCTGCGATCAAACCTTCCAGCAGGCCAAGGTGAACTGGTCCCGCCTGAAGGTGGAAAGCCATGACACCGACTTCTACACCCGCTATACCGACTTCAGCCCTTACCCGTACACCGTCTGGGTGTGCAGCCACTGCAGCTACGCGGCGCCCCTGCAGGCCTTCCGGGAGGTTACGGCCCTGGAGCGGCAGGCCATCAAGGACGGGTTCGGCGGCCGCCGGCCCAAGGACGATTTCTCCGGCCTACGGGATCTGGACCTGGCGGTGAAGGCCTTCAAATTGGCCCTCTACACCACCCGCTTCCGCCTGCCCCGCTACGGAGCCGACTTGATCAACGGCGCCTTGTGGCTGCGCCTGGCCTGGCTCTACCGGGAAAACGACCGGCAGGAAGAGGAGATAGCCTGTTTGCGGGAGGCGACGGAAGCCTACGTGGCGGCCTACCAAGGCGATGTCGAGTTGACCGGGGGCATGAGCCGCCTCAAGGTCATGTACTTGATCGGCGAGTTGAAGCGGCGCACCGGTGACCTGGAGGAGGCCCGCCGCTGGCTCAGCCGCCTGGTGAGCAGCCAGGACCTGTCCACCGAGCCTGCCGTGTCCAGGCTGGCCCGCCAGCAATGGCAGCTGTTGCGGCAGCAGATGAGCGGCCAAGGGGCCGCCGGGCAGGAGGAAGGCTAGGGCCTACCCGCCGGCCACAGCCTCCTCGGGGTTGTAGGCCTCCAGCCAGCGGATCACTTCCCGGGTGATCTGGCTGGGGGTGGATGAGCCTGCGGTGACGCCCACCTTGCGGGCGCCCTTCAGCCAGGCGGGGTCGATTTCGTGCACATTGTCCACCAAGTAGGCGGGACGCCCCGCGATTTCCCGCACCACCTGCACCAGCCGGTTGGAATTGTTGGACCGGGGATCGCCCACCACGATGACCACATCGGCCTCCCGGGCCTGGGTGGCCGCGGCTTCCTGCCGCTCCTGGGTGGCCATGCAGATTTCGTTGTGGACTTCGGCGTCGGGATACAACTCCAATACCCGCTCGATGACACCTTGGGTGTCCCACTGGCTGAGGGTCGTCTGGGTGGTGACGCACACCCGGGTGCCCTGGGGCAGGTTCAGCTGATCCACATCCTCAGGCGTTTCTACCAGGTGCACGTGGTCGGGGGCGTGGCCGATGGCCCCTTCCGGCTCGGGATGGCCCTTCTTGCCGATGTAGATGATTTCAAAGCCCTCGGCCACCTTGTTGACGATGAGGTCGTGGGTGGTGGTGACGTCGGGGCAGGTGGCGTCGAAGCACAGGAGCCCCTTCTCCCGGGCCCTGGCCTTGACGGCGGGGGATACGCCGTGGGCGGTGAAGATGACGGTGCCCGACTGGATTTCTTCCAGGAGGGCCAGGCGGTTTTCGCCGTCCAGGGTGATGATGCCCTCGGCGGCCAAGTCCTCCACCACGTGATGGTTGTGGACGATCATGCCCAGTACGTAGACGGGCCGGGGCACATCAGGGCGGCGGGCCACCTGGCGGGCCAGGTTGATGGCATCCACGACGCCGTAGCAGTAACCCCTGGGGGTGATGCGTACAACTTCCACCGAAGCCCCTCCCTGCCGTCAATGTTCACCAATATAGTATACACCAGGAGCAGGGGCCGGGCCCGCCGGCCTTGGAATGTGCTAGAATACCTTCTGGCATTCATCTTTGCGTTTTTGTGCAGGAAATGTCCCCATCAAAGCACCGGGACGTCCAGCAGCCCGGTGGTAAGGAGGGTTAGCGGTGCCGTTGCCCACACCTTCCCGTCAGGCCCAGCGCTATCTCGGCGACGCCGCCACCAAGACCGTTCACGATTTGCTGCGGGAAAAACAAGAGTGCCAGGCGTTGGAAATCATCGCCAAGGGGAAAGGGGAGCGGTTCACGCCGGACCGGCTGGAATACGCCTTGTCCGTCGGCTATAAGCCGTGTCCCTATTGCCTGCCGGAGTTTGTCCAGGAAGAAGATGAGCCGGTTGAGGAGCCGGCCGAGGCTTCGTCGGCGGAGGAGCCGTCGGAAGTAACCGCCTGATCCCAGCCTGCCGCCGGCCGGCAGGACCGCCGGCCGGCGGCGGCACCGTTGCTCTCAGCCTGAAAAGTACTTCTTGATCCGTTCTTCTACGTCGGGCACTACGGTGTTCCAGTCGGCATCGGGACTCTTGGTAACCGTAATGAAGTTGTTGAGGAAGAACAGCCCGGCTACACCCTCCACCTCGAACAGCATCTTGGCCAAAGGCGTGTCGGCCTCTTCAGGACTGAAGTAGGACTTGCTGTCGCCGACCACTACCGGGCGGTCCAGGGTGAACTTCACACTGTTGGGATTGGGAGTGGGTTGCGGTGTTACGTTTACGGGACTCACGGCAGCTACCTCCTTTCCCAATGCGCCTGCCGGAATGGGTGCCCTGCGCCTAGCCGAAAAGGGTAAAGGTCCAGGTGCGGTTGGCCAGCAGACGGATGAGGATCACCAAGGTGCCCAAAGTAGCGAATTCCAAGGTGCGCTTGCCTACCCGCTGCGCCGACTCCTCCCGGTTGAGGAGCAGAAGGCTTCCTATCAGCCAGCCCGCAAAGGGAACCAATAGACCAATGATGTAAGACGCCGCGGCAACGTAAATGGGCAGTGGGAATACAGCCGGCGGCCCACCAAACAATTCGGCCTGCCGTTCGGCGAAGCGCTCTTCCACGCCCTTCACCGGTTCGGCCATATTTCTCCTCCTATCCAATGACCGCCGACGGCGGCCATTATCGAGTTTTTAGCAAGTTTTATAGAAAACCCGCACCAGTATACCATAGCCCCCATGACCGGCAAAGGCAGGTTGCGGGCGCCCGTTCCGGCCCGCCGGGGCCGGGGGATGGCCCGGGGAAAGGAGGATGTGGTCCGGTAGGGCAAGAAGAAGTTGGGCGAACATGAATTCGGTGCCGGAATCCCCGGTCCCTGGATGGGAGGCGACTGGTGGGCCATGGATGAAGCCCGGGTGGTGCTGGGCATAGACCCCGGGCTGGCCGTCACGGGCTACGCGATATTGCGGTTCCCGGGCGGCCGGCAAAGGGACGCCGGTCCCCGGGTCGTTGAGGCGGGCATCATCCGCACCGCTCCGGGGCAGGACCTGGCCCGGCGCCTGGACGACATCTACCGCGGGGTGGCCGGCATCCTGGACCAGCATCCGGTGGACTGGGTGGCCGTCGAAGATTTGTACACCAATTACCGGCATCCGCCCACGGCCCTCCTCATGGCCCACGCCCGGGGGGTGGTGCTGCTGGCGGCAGCCCAGGCGGGGACCCCGGTGGAGTCCTTCCCCCCGGCCCGGGTGAAGCAGGCCCTGACGGGACGGGGCGATGCCGGCAAGGCCCAGGTCCAGCACATGGTGCAGAACTACTTGGGCCTGCGGGAACTGCCCCGTCCGGACCATGTGGCCGACGCCATGGCCGTGGCCCTGGCCTGGGGCCACCTGGGCCCCTTGACCGCCGGCCTGAGAGGGAAGAGGACATGATCGAGCGCCTGGTAGGGGAGCTGCATACGTTGGCCGGGGAGGAGGCCGTGGTGATGGTGGGCGGCGTGGGCTACGGCGTGCTCCTGCCGCCGGTGGCGGCGGAAGCCCTGGTCCCCCGGGTGGGGGAAACGGTCCGCCTGTACACCCATTACTATCTCCAGGGAGGGGTGGGCAGCGTGAGCCTGACGCCCACCCTCATCGGCTTTCTCCAGTCCGAGGAGCGGGAGTTCTACCGCCTCCTGCTGCAGGTGAGCGGCCTAGGGCCCCGGGGGGCCCTGCGGGCCTTCAGCCGGCCGCCGGCGGCCATCGCCCAGGCCATCGCCGCCGGGGACAAGGCCTTCCTGCAGCAATTGCCGGGGGTGGGCGCCCAGCGGGCCGCCGCCATCATCCAGCAGCTCCAGGACAAGGTGGCCGCCTTCCTCCCCGTGGTGGAGGCCGGAGCCGGCCCGGCGCCGCAAGCCGCGGGGGTGCCCGGGGCCGCCGGGGCCAACGGCGTGCCCGGCCTGCCGGCGGAGGTGGTGGACGAAGTGCTGGCGGTGCTGGAGCAGTTGGGCTACCAGCAGCGGGAAGCCCAGCGCATGGTGGCCGCCGCCGGCGCCAGGCTGGAAGGCCCGGCCACGGCTGAAAACGTCATTCAAGCCATCTTCCGGCGCGCGAAGGGCGGTGTCGGGTCATGAACCGCATACGCCTGGTGGGGGGCGAAGCCCAGGGGGAAGACCTGCAGCACGAGCCCACCCTGCGGCCCCGCTCCCTGTCGGAGTACATCGGCCAGCGGGAAGTGCTGGAGAAGCTGGAAATCGCCATCGAGGCCGCCCGGGGCAGGGGGGAGCCCTTGGATCATCTCCTCCTCCACGGCCCTCCGGGCTTGGGGAAGACCACCCTGGCCCACATCGTGGCCAACGAGATGGGAGCCCGGCTGGTGGCCACCTCGGGGCCGGCCATCGAGCGGACGGGCGATCTGATGGGCATCTTGACCAACCTGGAGTACGGCGACGTCCTGTTCATCGATGAAATCCACCGCCTGCCCCGGGCGGTGGAGGAGTTCATCTATCCCGCCATGGAGGACTTCCGGGTGGACTTCGTGGTGGACCGGGGCGCCTTCGCCCGCACCATCAAGGTGAACTTGAAGCCTTTCACCTTGGTGGGCGCCACCACCAGGGCCGGCGCCTTGACCTCGCCCCTGAGGGAGCGGTTCGGCCTCTTCTACCATTTGGACTTTTACAGCCCCGAGGACTTGGAGCAGATCATACAGCGCTCGGCCCGCATCATCGGCCTGCCCTTGGAGCCGGAGGCCTGCCGCACCATCGCCCGCTGCTCCCGGGGAACCCCCCGGGTGGCCAATCGCCTCCTGAAGCGGCTGCGGGACTACGCCCAGGTGCGGGGCAACGGCACCGCCACCTTGACCACCGCCCAAGCGGCCCTGGCCTTGGAAGGGGTGGATCACCTGGGCCTGGACCGCTTGGACCGGCAGTTCCTCCAAGCCCTCATCGATGTCTACGACGGCGGTCCCGCGGGCATCGAGGCCCTGGCCGCCACCCTCAATGAAGAGCCCGACACCTTGGCGGAAGTGGTGGAGCCCTTCCTATTGAAAATGGGCTTGGTGATCAGGACCCCCAGCGGGCGCAAGGCCACGCCGGCGGCTTACGAGCACCTCAAGCAGGTTCGGCAGCGCCTTCAGTGATCTGCAGGCGCACGTCGAAGGGACGGTCGGGATTGACGCTGCTGAAGAAGGCGTGGAGTCCCTCCAGCCGCTGGGCCAGCTGCCGGGCGGTCACAGTGCCGGCCATGGTTAAGGCCAACAGGCTGCCGGCCGCTTCCGCCGCCGGAAAGGTTTCCAACAGGGCTCCGGCGCCGGGGCCGGCCGCGGCGGCTCCGTCGGCCTGATCCACATGTACATTGCCACCCCGGTCCTTCTTTATGCCCAGGCGGTAGCGCATGTTGCGCACCTGCCACTGGCTGAGACCATACATGCGGCCGATTTCCTCGTCGTTGCGGCCCGCTTGGATCAAAGCCACCAAAACCCGGCGCTGCTCGCTCCGGCTCAGCCGCCTGAAGTCCACGGCCGGAGAGGCGGCCGGCGCCGCCATGTCCACGGTGTCGGCCAGAGCGGCTCCTTGGTTGTCTGCCATGGGAATTTGCCTCCTCTTCCCCTGTAGGTTATGCAGATATGTGTACGCAGAGGTTCGCTGCACCCGTTGGAAGATGTCCTTGTCAGATTGATACCCTTCTTGTTGATTCTTTATGTGCCGCAAGGCGCCAATGTACCGGGCCGGCGCCGCTGGCAGTTTCAGGGCAATTTTTGTAGAAGGAGCCGGGGCAATGGGTGGGCAGCCCAATACAAGAGGCATACTGGCCGCCCTCATCGCGGCCCATCTGTGCATCGACCTGACCCAGGGGGCGGTGCCCGCCCTGGGTTCCTACATGGAAAATTTCCACAACTGGAGCTACACCCAGGTGGGGTCCCTGGCCCTCATCACGTCGGTGACGTCGGTGGCCCTGCAGCCCCTGGCGGGGGCTTACGGCGACCGGGCCCGCAACGGCATCATGATTCCCCTGGGGTTGCTGTTGACGGGGTCGGGCCTGCTCTTGGCGGCCTTAAGCTCCCCTGCGTCCACCCTGGCCATCACCTTGGGCGTGGCCTTGACGGGGGCGGGCGTGGCCGTCTTCCACCCCGACGGCATGCGGGCGGCCCACTTCACCACGGGGGACCGCCGGGCCACGGGCATGTCCCTCTTCCTGGTGGGCGGCAACTTGGGCATCGCCCTGGGGCCCGTCACGGCGGCCCTGGGCATGTCGGCCTTCGGCCTGCCGGGCTTGCTGCTGGCGGCGGTCCCGTCCTTTGCGGCCTTCGTCCTGCTGGCCCGCCTGCTGCCGGCCCTGCGCAGCCTGTGGTCCCGGCCCCGGGAACGGCCGGAAGAGGCGAAAACGGAGGCTGGGCCGGTGCCGGTGAACTGGTCCGGCCAGATACGGGTGCTGGCCGTAGTCACCTTGCGGGCCATGTTCCAAATGACGGTCATCACTTACCTGCCCTTGTACGTAACGGGCGTTCTGGGCGGCAGCCTCACCGGCGGCAACTTCCTCACCAGCCTGTACCTGCTGGGCGGGGCGGTGGGCACCCTCATCGGCGGCCCCCTGGCCGATCGCATCGGCCTGCGCAGGTATTTGACGGGCAGCCTGGCCCTGATCGGGCCCACTCATTTCCTGACCCTGGCGGCTCCCGCCGCCCTGAAGCCCTTCCTGCTCATGGTCCAGGGCGGGATGCTGGTTTCCACCATGGCCATATCCATCGTCTTGAGCCAGGAATATGCACCCAGCAACCTGGCCTTGGTGTCGGGCCTCAACGCCGGGGCCAACATCGGCCTGGGCGGGCTGGGCGCCGCCCTGGCGGGCATGGCGGCCGACACATGGGGCCTGCTGCCGGTGCTGACGGTGGCGGCGGCCCTGCCCATCCTGGCGGCCCTGGTGAGCAGGACCCTGCCGCCCACCGAGCCCGCTGCCCCGGCGGGCGCCGGTTCGCCTGCCGGCGGGGCCGGTATGGTACAATATGAAGAACCCGATGGTGGGAGGTGAACGGGACATGGACCAGGTCCAAGAACGCAACAACGAAGTGAACGCCACCATTGAGCGCGTGATCGAGCAAATCCGGCCGGCCATCCAGGCGGACGGCGGCGACGTCCAGTTCGTCGACTACGAGGACGGGGTGGTCAAGCTCCGCCTCCTGGGCGCCTGCGTCGGCTGCCCCATGTCCACCTTGACCTTGCAGGCCGGCATCGAACGCATGATTCGACGGGAAGTGCCCGACATCAAGGGTGTTATGGCGGTGTAGCCGCCTTGGAAAACGAAGGGCCGGGCTGTGCCCGCCGGACGGGGCGCCGCCCGGCAGCCTTTCGGACCCCCAGGCCGGGGGTCTATTTGCGTTGTTGCCCTGCGGCTCCCGGGCATAGAAGTCAGTAGGCCGTGGTTCCATGGCAATAAGGCGTGGAACTGGTGTTAATATGTAACGTGATGGTACGCCGGAGCCGACCACGGATTTGAAAGAGGGGAATACGGCTATGCAATTCACTTTTGTCGGTGTGGACCGGCAGCCTGCCCTGGCGTGGCTGGCGGACGGGCTGCGGGAGCACCTGACTGCCCAGGGCTACGAGCACGTGCCCGAACCCGTACCCGACATTCGTCTGGTTTTCAATTTTTTTGACCCTGAGGATCCCCGGCCTTATCGCCGGCGGGGGCAGGCCACCTTTGTAGTGGGGGTGGTGGCCGTGCCCCAGGTTCCCGAGGATGTGCTGCGGGCAGGCTACCCGCTGCTGGTGCGGTCCTTGTCCAATCTGCTCCTGTACGTTTCGGGCAGCAGCGGCGATCCCCGGTTCCACTTCATCACCCTGGAGCAGGGGGCCTACCCGGTGGAATACCGGCCCGAGGACAAGGACGCCTTCTTCCGGACTTTGATCAAGAGGCTGGCGCCCCTGGCCACCTCGGAACTGGTGGTCAATAACGTGTTCGTCCCCGACCTGCCGGAGGAATTGTGGGAAGGGGATGAGATCACCCGGCAGCTTACCCTGGCCGGACAGCGGCTGGACGCCTTGGACTTGCTGCCGGCGCCCTTCCCCATCGAGGAAATCCTGCCGCCCGAGGATTTCCGCCACGTCCAGCGGCTTTACGGCCTGGGCGGCCTGAGCTACGGCAACTTGAGCGCCCGTAGGGACACCGACACCTTCTGGATGAGCGCCAGCGGCGTCAACAAGGCCAAGCTGGAGGAGATCGGGCGGGACATCCTGCTGGTGACGGGCTACGATCCTGAGAACAAGGCTATGATCCTCAGCGTGCCGCCCCACGTGAAGCCCCGGCGGGTTTCGGTGGACGCCATCGAGCACTGGATGATCTACAAGGAGCACCCGGAAGTGGGGGCCATCGTCCACGTCCACGCCTGGATGGAGGGCATCCCCTCCACCGAGGTCAACTACCCGTGCGGCACCCGCCAACTGGCGGAGGCGGTGGCGGAATTGGTGCGCCAGGCGCCCGACCCCAGCCAGGCGGTCATCGGCCTGCGGAACCACGGCCTGACGGTGACGGGCCGCAGCCTGGACGACATCTTCGACCGGCTGGAAGGCCGCATTGTCCGGCAGGTGCCCATGACGTAAATTAATGGACGGCAACGCGCCGTACCACTTTCCCTTGAGGCCCGGGGCGCCGCCGCCGGGCCTTTGCTGTAGGATGGGGGATACAAGGCCCAAGGGTGGGTGATGGGTATGCAGGACAATTTGGACTTGCTCATCGTAGGCGGCGGCCCGTGCGGGCTGGCCTGCGCCGCGGCCGCCCAGAAGGCGGGCCTGAACTACGTGGTGGTGGAGCGGGGCTGCATCGCCAACTCCATCGCCCGGTTCCCCGTGAACATGACCTTCTTCAGCACTTCCGAGCGCCTGGCCATCGGGGACATCCCCTTCATCACCCCGAAGCCCAACCCCACCCGGCAGGAAGCTCTGGCCTACTACCGCCAGGTGACCGACGCCCTGGCCCTGAAGGTGTTGACCTACCGGGAAGTGACCCGGGTGGAAAGGGCCGGTGGGGACGGCTTCGTGGTGGATACGGTGGACAGCCGGACCGGCAGGGGGGAGCGGCGCTGCCGCACCAACGCCCTGGTCATCGCCACCGGCTACTTCGACAACCCCAACCGCCTCCAGGTGCCGGGGGAAGACCTGCCCCACGTATCCCACTATTTCGACGACGCCCATCCTTACTACGGCCGGCGGGTCGTGGTGGTGGGGGGGCGTAACTCCGCGGTGGAGGCGGCCCTGGAACTGCACCGGGCCGGCGCCCGGGTCACCTTGGTGCACCGGGGCGAGGACTTGAGCGACCGGGTCAAACCGTGGATCCTGCCCTTCATCCGCACCCGGCTGAGCAAGCAGGAGATCGACAGCCGCTTCGGCAGCCGGGTCACGGCCATCGACGAAGAAGGGTTGACGGTGGAAGGGCCCCAGGGCCGGGAGCGCCTGCCGGCCGACTTCGTCTTCCTGCTGACGGGCTACCGGCCCGACCACAGCCTGCTGCAGCGGCTGGGCGTGGAGATCGACCCGGCCACGGGCCGCCCCCGCTGGAACGGGAACACCATGGAGACCAACGTGCCGGGCCTGTACGTGGCGGGGGTCCTGGCGGCGGGCTATGACGCCAACCAGATCTTCATCGAAAACGGCCGCTTCCACGGCATCAAGATCGTGCGCCACCTGCTGGCCCAGCGGGGGCTGGACCAGGCCTTCCTGGACCAACTGCTGCCCCTGCCGGCCGACGCCGACAGCGTGGACGATCCTGCCTTGACGGTGGAGCCTTAAGCGGGAACCAGCCGGTCGCCCATCATGACGGGAACAACCTGGTTGGTGCCGATGCGGGCGCAGTAGCCGATGTCGTCGCGGAAGCCGGCCCGGGCCAGGCTTTGGGCGTGGCTGCAGTTGACCAGGGGCTCGGGCCAGCAGCCCATGGCGGCGGCGAAGGCCAGGCGGGCCGCCCGGGCCGTGTCGTTGACGGCCATATCGGGCCACCGGGCCGTGAGCCCATCCACTATGAGTCCCGCGCAGAAGAAGTCTTCCAGAGCCAGATACCCTTTGGTGCCGGCGCAAACCAAGGTGATGTCGGGCCCGTCGGGCTGGGCCGCCAGGGCGGCGGTCACCGCGGGCCCGTTGATGAGGGCGCCGGCGTAAACGGCGGCGGCCCCGAAGGCCTTGGCCTTGGCCAGCCCCGGCGTCCCGTTGGTGGTGGTGAGCACCAATTGGGCTTCCTTGAGCAACTGGGGGGTGAGGGCCAGGGGCGAGTTGCCCAGGTCGAATCCCTCGACCTTGATGTTTTTCCGCTCCCCGGCCAGGAGCACCTGGTGGCCTTCCCGGCGCAGCCGGTCGGCCAGGGCGAAGGCCTCTTCCACTTCGGCCACGGGCCACACGGCAGCGGCACCGGCGGCCAAGGCGGTGGCGATGGTGGAGGTGGCCCGCAGCACATCGATGACCACAACCCGGCGGCCCGCCAGCAGGGACTCGTCGGCGTCCTGCCAGCGGGCGACTACGTCACAGCGCATCCATCACTTCTCCTCAAACGGGGGAGCGGCCCTGTTCAGACCGGCGTGCCCGCCACCTCGTCATTGAGGCTGGGGCTGCGGCCCATGACGGGCACGATGTCCTTGACGCGGCTGCCGAAAATGTCCCGGAAGATGCGGAAATAGAGCAGTTCTTCCCGGTCGCGCAGGATCAGTCCCGGCAGGGGCTCCCGCTCCCGCTGGTATTCGGCGGGTGAAATGACGTCGGCGGCGTAGGCGGCCAGGAAGGGGCCCACCCCGGTGCCCAGGGCGAACTTGGCCTTGGTGCGCCACACGATGTCGGGCGACAAATATGCTTCGGCCACATGCCTTAGAATCCATTTCTCGATTTCTTCCCGGGGGTTGAGCTTCCACCGGGAAGGCACCCGCCATGCGAAATTTACCACATCCAAGTCCAAAAAGGGGAGGCGGGCCATCAACTGGTGGCGGCTGCTCATCCGGTCCAGCCGCTGGAGGGTGGTCCGGCTGCCGCCCCGGACGATGCGCTGCAGTTCCTTTTCCAGCCGCTCCCTGATGCGGGGGTGCTTCAAGTAATGGTAGCCGGCGAACAGCTCGTCGGCCCCCTCGCCGGTGATGACGGCATCCACGTGCTCCCGGGCCAGCTGGGCCGCGAAATGGTTGGCCACGGCACCCCGCACCACGGCGGCGTCGAAGGATTCCAGGTCTTCGATGATGGTGGGCAGGACGGCGATGATCTCCTGGGGCTGGACCTCCCGCTGGAAGTGGCGGGTGCCCAGATCCCGGGCCACGGCCTGGGCCTGCACCAGGTCGTCGCTGCCCGTCATGCCCATGGCGAAGCTGGGCAGTGGCTCGCCTTCCCGGGCTTCCATAGCCATGGCGGCGCACAGGCTGGAGTCCAGGCCGCCGCTGAGCATCACCCCTACCTCTTCGGGGCCTTGGAGCCGGCGCCGGATGGCCCGCTGCAGCCTGCGGCGCAAGGTGCCCTTGGCCTGGTCCAGATCCTGCAGGTTGCCCGTGGGCGCCGGCAGATCGTAATACTGCCGGAAGCCTGCCTTGCTGCCGTAATAATGCCCGGGCGGGAATTCCCGGGGCCGGGCGACCCGGCCCAGGAGGGGCTTGATCTGGGAAGCGAACCAAAGCCTTCCCTGATCGTCGAAGCCGTAGTAGAGGGGCTTGACGCCCAAGGGATCCCGGGCCAGCCACAAGCCGTCGGGGCCTACCGCGGCCAGGGCGAAGACCCCTTGCACCTTCTCCAGCACGGCCGGTCCCTGCAGGGCGTACCTGTGGAGCCAATCGTAGCCGCCGGGTACATCTCCTTCCCCGGGGGCGACGTCGGCGGAACCCGGCGTCGGGGCCGCACCGGGCGTTTCCACGGTTGCCTGGGGCTCCTCGGGGGGATAGAACTCCCCGTCGATGACACCCCGGTATTCATCCCACGCGGACATGGCTGTGTCGGGGGTGCCGATGCACCCCAGGGTGATTCCTTGATGGACGGTTACTGTAGCGCTGCCTGAGCCCCGGTTGGCCAAGGCCGAAAGCATCTCGTGGACTTCTGCCGGCCCGTGGCCGATACAGCCGGCAATGCCGGCCATGATGCAACCAACTCCCTTCGGAGGTAAAGAGTTCCTGCCAAAAACAAAAGGAAGCCGTCGCGCCCCGATGCGGGGACGTGTCTGCTTCCCTAATTGAAAGAATCAACGGCAGGTTGGAATTTGTTGAATTATCCTAACATTTTTCCCCCATGCAGGTCAAACAACCATATCAATATATGATGTTCATTCCTTCGTTTTAGGGATTTGGCGCCCTTCGTGGTCGATGGTGTAGGGGCCCGGGTGCAGCAATTGGGATATGGGCACGATGCGCCAGCCCCCGGCCTGGAGGGCCGACAGGATGCGGGGGAGGGCGGCGGGGGTACTCTCGGCATTGTTGTGAAACAGGACGATGGCGCCGGGATGGATGCGGGACAGGATGCGCCGGGTGATGTCATCGGGGGTCACGTCCCGCCAATCCAGGGAATCCACGCTCCACTGGATGGTGAGGTACCCCAGTTCATCCTCCACCACCGACAGGACCCGGTCATTGTAGGCCCCGAAGGGGGGACGGAAGAGCCGGGGCTCCACCCCGGTAATCTCCTTGATGACCCGGTGGTTTTCCGTCAACTCCTCCCGGATGGCGGCATTGGTCAGGGCGGTGAAGTCGGGATGGGTGGAGGAGTGGAGGCCGATCTCGTGGCCCCGGGCCACCATCTCCCGGGCTTCGTCGGGGTATTTCTCCACCCAGAAGGTGACCAGAAAGAAGGTGGTCTTGATGCCGTACTCGTCCAGGATGTCCAGGATGGTGCGGGTCTTGTCGGCGCCCCAGGCGGCGTCGAAGGAGATGGCCGCTATTTTTTCCTCGGTCCAGACGCTGTAGATGGGCAGCCGGCGGGAAGCCGTCCCCGCAGCAATGGCCCGGATCACCCGCTCCATGCGGGCTTCGACGACGGGCCAGGCCCAGTAGCCCGCCACCAGCAAGGGCACCATCACGGCCACCAGGACCAGCCCCCATGCCCGCCGGCGCTTTACGACGAAAAACCGCCCCACGGCCATACCCCCCGGCATGCATATGCAGTTTTGCGACGGAAAATTAGTCATTGACATGGGGGTCCGAACTATAGCATAGTAAACCCATCAACTTAATTGGGAAAGGGTGGGTGCCAATGGCCCGCAGCTGCTTCAGCATCAACATCGGCAACTTCAACGAGTTCGTACGGAAGGTGGAGGAGGAGCCGGCCACCGGCAATGTCACCTTCCGCACCGTGACGGGTTGGAAGGGCGGCGCCGCCACGGAGACCAGGGCCCGGGACTACGTTCTCCAGGCCGACGAGCCCGACGAACTGGGGGGCGGCGATTCCGGCCCCAATCCGGTGGAACTCCTGCTGGCGGGCGTGGCTACCTGCTTCGTGGCCGGCCTGACCACCCGGGCGGCCCGGCGGGGCATCGACTTTAAGCAATTGGAAGTCATCACCGAAGGCGACCTGGACCTGCGGGGCTACCTGGGCCTGGATCCCCAGGTGCGGCCGGGCTTCGCCAACCTGCGCTACACCGTGCGCATCGAAAGCGACGCCGATCCGGAAGTTTTGAACCAGCTTATCGCCGAGGCCCATGAGCATTCCCCCATGGTGGAGAGCATCGCCAACGGGGTGCGGGTGGAACGGGCCGTGGAGATTGTGAACTGACAGGATCAACCCGGCATATAGACCCGGCGTAGACCCGGGGCGGCGGTGAGGTAGGATAGGTTCAGGTGATGACCTTGCCGCCGCCCCTGCACGTTTATTACGCCGACCTCCATGTCCATCTGGGCCGCAGCCCCTGGGGCGGGCCCGTGAAAATCTCCGCCGCTGCGGGCCTTACGGCGGCTGGTGCCTTGGAGGAGAGCCGCCGCCGCAAGGGCATTCACATCCTGGGCCTGGTGGACGCCCAGACCACGGGCGGCCTGGCGGAAATCCAGCGGCTATGGGATGAGGGCCTGCTGACCCCCCTGGCGGGCGGCGGGCTGGTTTATAAAGGCGACGGGCGGGAGCCCGCAAGGGATGACGGGGCGGGCCATGCCCCCGTCACTTTGATCCCCGGGGCGGAAATCGAAACGGTGGAAGAGGTGCCCGGGGGAGGGGGGCCGGCCCATTTCCTGGTGTTGGTTCCCGACCTGGCTCGCCTGCAGGAACTGGGCCGCTGGTACGCCGGGCACGTAACCAACCCCCAATTGAGCAGCCAGCGGGCCCAGGCTTCGGCCGCCGACCTGCAGCAGTTGGCCCGGGACCTGGACGGGCTGTTCATCCCTGCCCATGTGTTTACTCCCTTCAAGAGTTTGTACGGCCGCTGCGCCCCTTCGTGGCGGGCGGTGCTGCCCCGGCCGCCGGCGGCGATGGAGCTGGGCCTCAGCGCCGACCGGGCCATGGCCACGGCCATCCCGGAACTGGCGGGCATGGCCTTCATCAGCAGTTCCGACGCCCATTCCCTGGACCGCATCGCCCGGGAGTACACCGCCTTTCTCCTGGCGGAGCCCACCTTCGACGAGCTGGTCCTGGCCCTGGCCGGCCGCCGGGGCCGCCGCATCGCCGCCAACTACGGCCTGGACCCCCGCCTGGGGAAGTACTACCGGAGCCATTGCCGGCGGTGCCACCTGACGGCCGAGGGGCCGCCCCCGGTCACCGCCTGCCCCCGCTGCGGCGGGGCGGGGCGGGACTTCGTGCCGGGGGTGCTGGACCGGATTACCCTCCTGGCGAAGCAAGAAGGTGACGGCCTGCCGCCGGAGCAGGTCGACGATGCAGTCCACGATCCTCCCTACATCCACCAGGTGCCCCTGGCCTTCGTGCCCGGCCTGGGCCCCCGGGGCCGGGAGAAACTGCTCCGGGCCTTCGGCACCGAGATGCAGGTGCTCCACCGGGCCACCGAGGATCAACTGGCGGCGGTGGTGGGGGAAGATACGGCCCGGCGCATCGTGGCGGCCCGGGGCGGCCTGCTGCCGGCGGCGGCCGGCGGGGGCGGGCGCTACGGCCGGATAGGGAAAGACATGCCCCCGGAGCCCCCCGCATAGGTTGGAACAAACCTTTGTGGAGGAGCGCCTTCCTTGCTGGAGCAGACACAGACCATCCTTTGGCGGCAGGTGGCCGGCCACCCGGGCCTGTACGTCTTCCTGATCGTCCTCTTCGCCGCCGGCGCCGCCTTCGGCGCCCTGGCCACCGGCGCCCTGGACGCCGACCAGCGGGGGGAACTGGTCCAGTACTTGGAGCATTTCCTGGCCGCCTTTGAAGGAGAGCAGCCGGCGCCCCCGGCGCCGGAGATTTTCCGGGCCGCCTTGGCCGTCTACCTGCGCACCATGGGCATCATGCTGGCCCTGGGCCTGACGGTGGTGGCGGCCTGGGCCGTGCCCGTGGTGGTCTTCCTGCGGGGCTTCATCCTGGGCTTCGCCGTGGGTTTCCTGGTGTCCCACTTCAGTTGGACCGGGCTCCTCATCAGCCTCCTGGCCGTCCTGCCCCAAAATCTGCTGGCCGTCCCCGCGGTGGTGCTCACGGCGGGGGCGGCCGTGGCCTTCGCCCTGGCGGTGGCCCGCCACGGCCGGCGGGATGCCGCCGCCATCATGGGGGCGGGGCGACGCCTGGCCCTGATCACCGTCCTGTCCCTGCTGGCGGTGACCCTGGCCAGCTTCATGGAAGGCTACTTGGCGCCGGTCCTTCTCCGACTGATTTCGGCATGGCGGCCATAAAAAGCAGGAAACTCGCCTGCAAAAGCAAACAAAACGGGATATGCTTTTTGACGGCCGGCATATTGTTACCGGTCGCCAAGGCTGTAGGCTGGAGGGACAAACTGTCCCCACAGGGGGGATTCATCATTGCTTATCGGCGTTCCCAGAGAGAAAAAGCCAAATGAGAACCGAGTCGGCCTGACACCTTTCGGCGCCGCCGCCCTGGTCCAGGCGGGCCATCGGGTGCTGGTGGAGAAGGGGGCCGGCGAGCGCAGCGGCTTTCCCGATGCCGAGTATGCAGCCGCCGGCGCCGACATCGTGGCCGACCCGGCGGAAGTTTACGGCGCTGAACTCATCGTCAAGGTCAAGGAACCCCAGCCCGAGGAATTTGACCTCCTCCGGCCCGGGCAGATTTTCTTCGCCTACCTGCATTTGGCCGCCCAGCCCGAAGTGACGCGTCTCCTGCAGGAACGCCAGGTGTCGGCGGTGGCCTATGAAACGGTGCAGCTGGAAGATGGGACCCTGCCCCTGCTCAAGCCCATGAGCGAGGTGGCGGGGCGCATGGTGCCCCAGATCGGCGCCCGCCTCCTGGAGCAGAACGCCGGCGGCCGGGGCATCCTGCTGGCGGGCGTGCCCGGCGTGGCCCCCGGCAAGGTGGTCATCATGGGGGGCGGCATAGTGGGCATCAACGCCGCCCGCATCGCCAGCGGCCTGGGGGCCCAGGTGACGTTGTTCGAGGTGAACCTGAACCGTCTTACTTATTTGGACAACATGTTCGGCCGCCAAATCGTCACCCTCATGTCCAATCCCATGTCCATAGCCGAAGCCGTGGCCCAAGCCGATCTGCTGGTGGGCGCCGTCCTGGTGCCCGGGGCCCGCACCCCCACCTTGGTCACCGAGGAAATGGTGCAGAACATGAAGCCGGGCTCCGTCATCATCGACGTGGCCATCGACCAGGGGGGCTGCATCGAAACCTGCGACCGGGTCACATCCCATGCCGACCCGGTGTACGTGAAGCACGGCGTGCTCCACTACGCCGTCCCCAACATCCCTGGGGCGGTGCCCCGCACGTCCACCATAGCCTTGACCAACGCCACCCTGCCCTATGTCATGGCCCTGGCCGGCAAAGGGGTGGAGGCGGCCAGCCACGACGACCCCGCTTTGGCCAAAGGGGTCAACTGCTTCCGGGGCTACATCACCCATCCCGGGGTAGCCGAGGCCCACGGCCTGCCCTACCAGCCCCTGGACGGCCTGCTGACGCCGGCCCGCTGACGGGCAGGCGGGGAGTGCTGAGGAGACGGCCGGCGCCGTATTCATTACCATGCTCCCTCATTTCGCCGGGTGGAGATGGTGGCCATGGAGCAGCGGCGCCGGGTCCGGATCCGGATCGTCGGCCTGACGGAACCCCTGCAGCGGCTGTGGACGGTGGCGCGCATAGTGGTACTGCTCATCATCCTGGGCTTGGTCCTGCCCCGGCTCCTGGAGGCCCTGGCCTGGATGCTGGGACCCAAGCCGGTGCCGGAGCCTCGCTTTCCCATGGGCAACACCCAAGTGGAGGAATCGCTGGCAAGTTGTAGAAGCATCTTATGTCGCCCCGCCGGCATAAACCCGCCGGCGGGGTGACAATCTGGGTCTCAGGAGTCCGGCCGCAAGAGGGGTGGCTGGCATTGCATGCCGAACTGCAGGAGTTCCTAGCCTATCTGGACGTGGAGCGAGGCTTGGCGGCCAACACCTTGGAATCCTATGGCCGCGACCTGGCCCACTTCAACGCATTCCTGCAGGAGCAGCAGCAAAGCCTGTCCCAGATCGACGAGCAAACCATCACCAGCTACCTGAGCACCCTCCAGCGGGAAGGACGGTCTCCCGCCACCATTGCCCGCCGCTCCGCCGCCTTGAAATCCTTTTTCCAATACTTGGTGCGGGAAGACCGAATCCAGTCGGATCCCACGGCCAACCTGGAGTCGCCCAAGCCGCCCAAGCGCCTGCCCCACGTGCTGACGGTGGAGGAAATCGAGCGCCTTCTGGCCCAGCCCGACACCAGCCGCCCCGCGGGGCTGCGGGACCGGGCCATGCTGGAGCTGCTTTACGCCACAGGGCTGCGGGTTTCCGAACTGGTAACCCTGGACGTCAACCACGTCAACTTGGACCGGGGCTACATCCGCTGCATGGGCAAGGGTTCCCGGGAGCGGATGGTGCCCCTGGGGTCCATGGCCTCGGTGGCCGTTGCCGCCTACCTGGCTAAGGGGCGCAACGCCTTGATCCGGGATCCCGGGGTCAAGGCCCTCTTCGTCAACCAGCACGGGCGGCGCCTCACCCGTCAGGGCTTTTGGAAGATCTTGAAGAAGTACGCGGACCAGGCCGGCCTGGAGACGAAGATCACGCCCCACACCTTGCGCCATTCCTTCGCCACCCACCTGCTGGACAACGGCGCCGACCTGCGCTCCATCCAGGCCATGCTGGGCCATGCCGACATCTCCACCACCCAGATCTACACTTTCATCAGCCGCCACCGGGTGCGGGAAGAATACTCCCGGGCCCATCCCCACGCCTGACGGCAACCCCATCCTTCTCCTGAACCACCGCCTGCCAGGGCAGGCATAAAACTCCTTCACTTCCCCCGGCCCGATGGGGAGACCCTAGGGCCAGAGACCGCTGTGACCAAGCGGGCCATGGGCGTGGCTTCATGGGAGGGATTCTCCGGGTGAAGGAACGAGACCGAAGGGCCGGGCGGTGGCCCCGCCGCCTGGCGGCAGCCGTACTCTTGGGGGCCCTGCTGCTGCCGTCCCCGGCGACGGCGGCCGATGCCGGCGGCGCCGCCCTTTTGGCGGGCATGGAAGCGCCGTCGGTGGTGGTGATGGATGTGCTCACGGGCACAGTCCTGCTGGAGCGGGACGCCCACACGCCCCGCTTTCCCGCCAGCCTGACCAAGATCATGACCTTGCTGGTGATCCTGGATGCTGTGGCGGCGGGACGGGTGTCCCTGGACGACCAGGTGGAGGTGTCGGCGGAAGCCGCCGGCTGGGGCGGGACCCAAATCTTCCTGGCCCCGGGGGAGGTCATGGCCTTCCGGGATCTCCTCAAGGCGGTGGCCGTCGCCTCGGCCAACGACTCCGCCACGGCCCTGGCCGAGCACGTGGCGGGCAGCGTGGACGGCTTCGTGGCGGAGATGAACCGGCGGGCCGGGGAACTGGGCATGGCCAACACCCGCTTCCACAATCCCCACGGCATCGACGACGGGCTGGAACTGGAAGACCACCACATGTCGGCCATGGACGTGGCCGTCGCCGCCCGGGAACTCATCCGCCGCCATCCCGACATCCTGTCCTTGACGGCCATATACCGGGACAAGGTGCGGGACCCCGACGCCGGCCAGTGCTGCGAACTGGTCAACACCAACCGCATGGTGCGGACCGTCCGGGGCGTGGATGGCCTGAAGACGGGCCACACCTCCCGGGCCGGCTTCGGCATCGCCGCCACGGCCCTGCGGGATAACGCCCGCTTCTTGGTGGTGCTCATGGGCCATCCCAGCCGGCCCCAGAGGGACCGGGAAGCGGCCCGGCTGCTGGACTGGGCCTTCGCCAACTGGGAGCCCGTATCCATCATCGACGCCGGGGAAAGGGTCCAGCGCCTGCGGGTCCATAAAGGCCACGTGGCGGAACTGGACGTGGTGGCCGGGGACGACCTGGGGGTGGTGGTGCCCCGGGGCCGGGCGGACCAACTGGAACAGGAAATCACCCTGGCCGGCCATCTGACGGCCCCCATCGACAAGGGCCAGGTCTTGGGCCGGCTGACGGTGCGCCATGACGGGCGGCCGGCGGGCGGCGTGGACCTGGTGGCGGCCCAAAGGGTGGACAAATTGACGCCCGTGGGCCTCTGGCTGCGCCTGATCCACCTGACCTGGCCCTTCCGGTAGGCGCACGGGCTTTCGACACCCGTCGTCCCCAGGGGTCGAAATTTCCCGGCAGGAAGGGGACCGGCCCCGGGCGAAACGGCCCCAGAGCAGTTGGGAGAGGGGCGACGGGGCCTTGCAGATTTTCGAAGAGCGGGCCGGCGGCACGTGCATCATGCGGCTGGTAGGAGAATTGGACGAGCATACCGCCGCCGACTTCCGCCTGCGGGCCGACGGGGCCATCGACAGCGGCTGCCGGCACCTGATCCTGGTGCTCAAAGACCTGCGTTTCGTTGATTCCTCAGGACTGGGCGTATTGATGGGCCGCTACCGGCGCATTGTGGAGCATGGCGGCCAGGTGAGCCTGGTGGCGCCGCCGCCCCATATCCGCGCACTGCTGGAGATGGCGGGCATACCGCGATTGATGCCCCTGTACCGCTCCCAGCGCCAAGCCCTCATGGGCGGGGTCCGGCAGGGAGGCGGGCGATGATGTCCGGGGGCACCAGCAACTTCTTCGTCCTGCGCATGCCGGCCAAGGCCGAGAACCTGGGCATCGCCCGCCTGGCGGTGGCCGCCCTGGCGGGTCAGCTGGACTTCACCCTCCACGATCTGGAGGAAATCAAGATCGCCGTCAACGAGGCCGTCACCAACGTGGTGGTCCACGCCTACCCGGCCGGTCCCGGCCTCCTCACCTTGGAAGCGGAGATCGGTGAGCAGGGGCTGACGGTGACCGTCAGCGACGAAGGCATCGGCATCGCCGACATCGGGCAGGCCCGCCAGGCCGCCTACAGCTCGGACCCGGAACGGATGGGGATGGGCTTCACCTTCATGGAAACCTTCATGGACGACCTGCAGGTTGTATCTACACCCGGTGAGGGCACCACCGTCATCATGCGCAAGCACCTGGTCAAAGCCCCTGTGCCCAGCCCGTCCTAGGAGCCTTCAGGCCGGCAGGCCGTCCCGTCCCGGCGCCCCGGCCCCGGCAGGCCGGATATGCGGGGGGTGACCGCAATGCCCCGGGAGCCGGAGGAAGCCGGCAGCCGGTGGCCCCACTTGGACCCGCACGAAGCCTCCCTCTGGCAGCGCCGCTTGAACGGCGACCCCGCAGCCCGCCATGACCTGGTGGAGCTTCATCTGGGCCTGGTCCACAGCGCCGCCGCCCGGTTTGCCGGCAGCTTCCCTTGGGATCCCTCCTTCAAAGACGACTTGGTGCAGGCCGGCGTTGTGGGCCTGCTCAAGGCCGTGGACGGCTTCGATCCCCGCCGGGGGCACCGCTTCGCCACCTACGCCGTGCCCTTCATCCTGGGCGAGATGCGCCGCTTCATCCGGTCCCAGCAGCCCGTGCGGGCGGCGGGGGATCTGGCGGATCTGGCCCGGCGGGCCGAGGCGGCCCGGGAGGTGCTGCGGGCCCGCCACGGCCGGGAGCCGACAGCCCACGCCGTGGCCCGCTACCTCCAGGTGGATGTGGCCCGGGTGCTGGAAGCCCAGGAGGCCCTGCGGCGGCCCGCATCCCTGGATGACCTGGCCGGCCTGGCGGACCCGGGGGAGGGGCCGGCGGCGGTGATCCATCGGCTGGACGTGGAGGCCATGTTGTTGCGGCTGCCCCCGCGGATGCGGCGGCTGCTGGCCTTGCGCTACGCCGCGGGCCGCACCCAGCAGGAGACGGCGGCGGCTTTGGGCCTGTCCCAAGGGCAGGTGTCCCGCCTGGAGCGGCAGGCCTTGGACATTTTGCGCCGGGCGGCCGGTTCCGGCCAAATATGACACGGTCCGGCACCCCTGACAGGCTTCCCCACCTCCTTTCTGCCTTGCTTTTTGACCGTTCGGCACATACTACTGGCGCCGGCGCGGGCGTCCGATGCTTTTGGACCGCTCCCGCCGAGCCCACTCAACCATCGGGGGGCAGCGTCCATGGAAGTGGTCAAAGTTGTGGAACTGGTAGGCCAGTCGAAAAAGGACTGGTTCGACGCGGTGGAGCAGGCGGTCACCGAGGCCGCCCGCACCATCGACAACATCAGCGGCGTGGAAGTTTACAATCTCACCGCCAACGTCCAGGACGGCAAGATCGTCGAGTGGAAGGCCAACGTGAAACTGGCCTTCGCCGTGGACAACAGCCGGCGCAATTCCACGCGGCAGGCGTCCGGCCGCGTGCCGGCCCAGGTTTGACGGCGGGAGCGGGGGATCGGCTTGAAAGGCTCCCAGGAACAGGCCCGGCAATATGAACAGCGGGCACGCCGCCATCGCCCCAAGCCGCCGGTGCTGCGCAATGTGGTCACCGCCTTCATCGCCGGGGGCGCCATCACCGGCCTGGGCCAGATGATCCTCACCTTTTTCCGGGTCCGGGGCCTGGACTTGCGGGAGGCCACCGGCGCCACCGCCGCCGTCATCATCCTGGCAGGCGCCCTGCTGACGGGCCTGGGCGTCTACGACCGCCTGGGCCGCTGGGCCGGCATGGGGGCCTCCCTGCCCATCAGCGGCTTCGCCAACTCCATTGTGGCCCCCGCCATGGAGTACAAGCGGGAGGGCATGGTCCTGGGGGTGGGCGCCCGCATGTTCACCGTGGCCGGACCCGTCATCGTTTACGGGCTGGTCATATCGGTCCTGGCGGCGGCGGTGCGCTACGCCCTCCGGGGGCCGTAAGGGGGGAGGAGGTCATTGGCTGTGCAGGAAGGAACCCAGGCCACCACGACCCTGGCCGCCGGCCGGGCGGGCACCCGGACCGGCCCCCGCATCGGGCAGCGGACCATCGCCTTTTCCTCCCGGCCCCGCATCGCCGCCACGGCTGCCGTGGGGGGCCCCATGGAAGGGGACGGCCCCCTGGGCCGGCTGCTGGACGTGGTCTACCAAGACAGCCTGCTGGGGGAGAAAAGCTGGGAATTGGCCGAAACCCGCATGCTGTGCGAGGCCGTGGAACTGGCGGCGGATAAGGCGGGCCTGGCGGTCGGGGACGTGGACATGCTGGTGGCCGGGGATCTGCTTAACGAGATTATCGCCAGCAGTTTCGCCGCCCGGCACCTGGACATCCCCTTCCTGGGCATCTTCGGCGCCTGCTCGGCCCTGACCGAGGCCATCGGCATCGCCGCCATGGCCGTGGACGGCGGCTATGCCCGGCGGACCATCGCTGCCGTCTGCAGCCACCACGACACCGCCGAGCGGCAGTACCGCTACCCGACGGAACTGGCGGTCCAGCGCCCCCCCACGGCCCAATGGACGGTGACGGGGGCGGGCGCCGTGGTCATTACGGCCGGGGACAACGACGGCGACACCGGCGGCAGCGGCGAATACCGGGGCGATGACGACGCCCGGCCCCGCATCACCCATGCCACCTTCGGCCGGGTGGTGGACATGGGCATCAAGAATCCCTTTGACCTGGGGTCGGCCATGGCTCCCGCCGCCGCCGACACCATCCGCCGGCACCTGGCGGACCTCCAGGTGGGACCCGACCACTACGACTTGATTTTGACCGGCGACCTGTCGCGGGTGGGCCTGCCCATCGCCATGGAACTGCTGGCGGAGGACGGCCTGGACGTGAGCGGCGTCATGGACGACTGCGGCCTGCGGGTGTACCACCCGGAGCAGGGGGTGGGGGCCGGCGCCAGCGGCTGCGCCTCGTCGGCCCTGGTGTTCGCCGCCCAGGTCTTCCGTGACCTGCAGGAAGGCCGCATCGGCCGGCTCCTCCTGGTGTCCACGGGGGCCCTCCTCAGCAAGACCTCCGCCCATCAAGGGGAAAATATCCCCGGGATCGCCCATGCCATCGCCATGGAGGCTCCGGGGGCCGGAAAGGAGCGGGGCCGGTGAGCTTCCTGTGGGCCGTCATCGTGGGGGGGCTGCTGTGCGTGCTGGCCCAATTGGTCCTGGACTTGACGCCCCTGACCCCCGCCCACACCATGGTGCTTTTCGTCGGCTTGGGGGGCCTGGCCTCGGCCGCCGGCCTCTACGAGCCCCTGGTGAACCTGGCAGGGGCGGGGGCCACGGTGCCCCTGACGGGGTTCGGCCACGCCCTGGTGCAAGGCTCCTTGACGGCCGCCAAGGGCAAGGGCTGGATCGGCCTCATCACCGGGGGGCTGGAAGCCACGGCCCTGGGCCTCACCGCCGCCATCCTGCTGGGCTTCACCGCCAGCATCCTGTTCAATCCCAAGGGGTAGCCCCATGACCAACCACCAGCAGCGGCCCGCCGCCACCCGCCGCCGGTCCCGTCTCCGGCCCAAAGCAAGGCAGCCCGGCCGCCTGAAATCCAGGCCCTTGGCCATAGGTGTCCGCCGCGGGCCCCAAAATGGGCAAGCCGGCGATCACCCAAGGGAAACCTGGGCAGCCGTCCGGCTGGGTGGTGACAACGGCCGGCCGGCGGCGGGCGGCCAAAAGGATGAAAGCCGGCAGGACCAAGGGCAGGACCAAGGGACCTCGCCGGCGGACGTCTCGGCCCTGCAGGAAGAGCCGGGCCAGGCGCCTCCGGTGAAGGTGAGCACCCGGCTGGACGCCAACCGGGACTACCTGGCCCGGGAGCTGGGCTACGGCGAGAGCTTCGACATCTTGATGCGGCCGCTGCAGCTGGCCGGGCGGCAGGGCCTCCTGGTGGCGGTGGACGGCTTCGTCAAGGACGACGTCCTGCTGCGGGTCGTCCAGTTCATCAACAGCCAGGGCCCCCAGCTGCTGGAGGGCAAAGAGGAGGAGTTCGGCCGGAACCTGCAGCGGGCCGGCATCGGCTACATCGAAACCGAGGCGGCGGACACCTTGGACCAGGTAGTGGACGCCGTCCTGGCGGGGCAGACGGCCATCTTGGTGGAAGGCTCCAGCCGGGCCATCCTGCTGGACATGCGCACCTACCCCGCCCGGGACACGGAAGAGCCCGACCTGGAGCGGGTCATCCGGGGCCCCCGGGACGGCTTCGCCGAAACCCTGGTTTACAACACGGCCCTCATCCGCCGCCGGCTGCGGGACCCCCGCCTGCGGATGGAGATGACCACCGTGGGCACCCGCTCCAAGACCGACGTGGTCCTGACCTACATCAAGGACATCGCCGATCCCCGCATGGTGGACCAAATCCGCAGCAAGCTGAAGGCCATCACCACCGACGGGGTGCCCATGGCGGAGCGGACCATCCAGGAATTTCTCGTGGGGCGGCGCCACATCTGGAACTTGTTCCCCACGGTCCGGTTCACCGAACGGCCCGATGTGGCGGCCGTCCACCTGCTGGAAGGGCACCTGGCCATCATCACCGACACATCGCCGGCGGTCATGCTGCTGCCCATCACCTTTTTCCATCACCTGCAGCACGCCCAGGAATTCCACGAGGATCCCCTCATCGGCATGTACATCCGCCTGCTGCGCTACTTCGGCGTCTTCCTGTCCTGGCTGGGCCCGGCCCTCTGGCTGGCCGCCACCCTGCAGGTGGAGACCTTGCCCCAATGGCTCCGCTTCATCGGGCCCCGGGAGGGGCCGGGGCCCATTCCCCTTTACCTGCAGCTGATCTTCGCCGAGATGGGCATCGACCTCATCCGCCTGGCCTTGATCCATACCCCCAACACCCTGGCTTCCTCCCTGGGTATCATCGGCGCCATCCTCCTGGGGGAGCTGGCCGTGAGCGTTGGCCTCTTTGTGCCCGAGGTCATCCTGTACGTGGCCCTGGCCACCATCGGCAACTTCGCCACCCCCAGCGTTGAGTTGAGCAACGCCATCCGCATCCAGCGGCTGCTCCTTCTGCTGCTGGCGGGCATCGGCGGCCTGCCGGCCCTGGGGGTGGGCCTGCTGGCGGTACTGCTGATCATGCTGTCCACCCGCTCCTTCGGCGTGCCCTACTTGTGGCCCCTGGTGCCCTTCAACGGCCGGGCCCTGGTGGACGTGGTCTTCCGCAAAACGGCCACCGCCGAGCAGGCCCGGCCTTCCTTCCTGCGCCCCCGGGACCCCGACCGGTCTTAATTGACCCTCAAAGAACGGAAGTGCTATAGTTAGCCAGCAGAAATCCCGGGAGGAGAAGGACTTTTGGCGCTCTGGGGCGGGCTGGATTTAGACGCAGCCGGCAATCTGACCATAGCCGGCCACCACGTGGTCACCCTGGCCCGGTCCTTCGGCACCCCGCTGCTGGTCCTCAACGAAGAGGAAATCCGCGGCCAGGCCCGGCGCTACCGGGCCGCCCTGGCGGCCACCGGCTATCCCTCATGGCAGGTGGTTTACGCCGCCAAAGCCTTCCTGGCCATGGCCCTCTGTGAACTGCTGGCGGAAGAAGACATCGGCCTGGACGTGGTTTCCGGCGGGGAACTGTATATGGCCCAGGCGGCCGGCTTTCCCGCCGCCCACATTATTTTCCACGGCAACAACAAGAGCAGGGCCGAACTGGAGCAGGCCGTCCTGGCCCAGGTGGGCCGCATCGTGGTGGACAATTTTCACGAACTGGAACTGCTGCGGGAAGTGGCCGGCCGGGCCCAAGGCCCGGTGCCGGTGCTGCTGCGGGTGGCGCCCGGGGTGGAGGCCGAAACCCATTCCTACATCCAGACGGGCACCCAGGACACCAAGTTCGGCTTCGATTTGGCCTCGGGACAAGCCCTGGAAGCCGCCCGGCAGGCGGCGGCCTCGCCCGGCCTGGATTTCCGCGGGTTCCATGCCCACATCGGGTCCCAGTTGTTCTCGGTGGACCCCTTCTTGGAAACGGTGTCCCGCCTCATGGCCCTGGCCGGGGAAACCACCCGGACCACGGGCCGGCCCATGACCGAATTGGATTTGGGCGGCGGCCTGGGCATCCGCTACCTGGAAGGCGACGAACCGCCGGCGGTGGAGGAGATGGTGGCCGCCCTGGTGGAGCGGGTGCGGCGGGAAGCCGAAGCCCGGAACCTGCCCTTGCCCCATTTGATCCTGGAGCCGGGCCGCTCCCTGATCGGCGAGGCGGGCACCACCGTCTACACCGTGGGCAGCATCAAGCGGGTGCCGGGACTGCCGGCCTTCGTGGCCGTGGACGGGGGCATGAGCGACAACCCCCGCCCGGCCTTGTACGACGCCCAGTACACCGCCCTGCTGGTGCCCACGGGGGGGGGCGAGGCCCCCCGGCCCTTGGAAGACTGCCGCATCGTGGGCAAATTGTGCGAAAGCGGCGACGTGCTGGTGAAGCACTGCCGCCTGCCGTCGCCCCAGCCCGGCGACCTGGTGGTCCTCCTTTCCACCGGGGCGTATACATACAGCATGGCCAGCCACTACAACCTGCTGCCCCGGCCGGCCGTGGTCCTGGTGAACAAGGAGCGGGCCCGGGTCATCATCCGCCGGGAAGAATACCGGGATCTGCTCCGGGGGCACCAGCCCCTGACGGCCGAAGCCGCCGTGCTCCAGCGCCGGCCGGCCCCCTGACCCGGGAGGAGCGGCCCGGAGAGGAAGCCGGAAATCATGCTGTTCAATCCCCTGGTAACGCTGCCGGGCCTGCTGCTGGCTCTGGTGCTCCACGAATACGCCCATGCCCGCACGGCCGACGCCCTGGGGGACCCCACGCCCCGGAACATGGGGCGCCTGACTTTGAACCCCATACCCCACATCGACCCCATCGGCCTGTTGATGCTGTTCATCTTCCGCTTCGGCTGGGCCAAGCCGGTGCCGGTGAACCCTTACTACTTCAAGGATGCCCGCCGGGGCATGCTCCTGGTGGCCGCCGCCGGACCCGCCACCAACATCGTCCTGGCCTTTATCATCCGCCTGGCCATGGGCCTGCTGCCCTGGCAGTGGATGATTGGGGGCTATCTGCCCCAGGCCCTCCAGTACGCCTACCTGATTAACCTGTACCTGGCCGTGTTCAACCTGCTGCCGGTGCCGCCCCTGGACGGCTCCCGCATCCTGGCGGGCCTGGTGCCGGCGGAAACGGCCGAATTCATCGATTCCTTGGAGACCTACGGCTGGCTCATTCTGGTGATATTATTGTGGACGGGCATCACCAGCCGCCTCCTGCTGCCGGTGGTGGGCTGGCTGGACGCCCTCCTGCGGAATTTGACGGGAGTCCTGCTGGCTGTCACGGGCCTGGGCTGACCAGCCCGGCAGGGCCCCGGTATGAGGAAGGGGAAGCCAATTGACACGGAAACGTGTGTTCAGCGGCATGAGGCCCACAGGGGAACTGCACCTGGGCAACTACTTGGGCGCCGTCCGCAACTGGATCACGCTGCAGGACGACTACGAATGCATCTACAGCATCGTGGACTACCACGCCATCGCCTCGCCCTTCGAGCCCGAGGAACTGTCCCAGCGGACCATCAACCTGGCCATCGATTTCCTGGCGGCCGGCGTGGACCCGGAGCGCTCCCTGCTGCTGGTCCAGTCCCTCATGCCGGAACACACGGAACTGGCGTGGATCTTGGGCTCCATCACCCCGGTGGCCTGGCTGGAGCGGGTGCCCACATACAAGGAGAAGGCGGCCATGCAGCCCGACTACGTGAACTTGGGGCTGCTGGCCTACCCGGTGCTCCAGGCGGCGGACATCATCATGTACAAGGCCGAAGTGGTGCCCGTGGGCGAGGACCAGGTTCCCCACGTTGAGTTGACCCGGGAGATCGTGCGCCGCTTCAACCATATGTTCGGCGAGACCTTCCCCGAGCCCCAGGCCCTGGTCACCGAGGACACCGCCCGGGTCAAGAGCCTGACGGAGCCCGACAAGAAGATGAGCAAGTCCCTGGGGCCCCGCAGCTACATCGCCCTGTCCGACGAGCCCCAGGTCGTCCGGGAGAAGATCATGAAGGCCGTCACCGACACCGGGCCCAGGGCCGAGGGCATGGCCCCGGGGGTGGCCAACTTGTTCGGCCTGCTGCAGACTTTCGACCCGGCGGCCCATGAACGGCTCCTGGTTGCCTACAACGACGGCAGCCTGCGCTACGTGGAGTTGAAGGAAACCCTGGCGGAGGCCGTCAGCCAGGCCTTCGCCCCATTCCGGGAGCGGCGGCAGGAACTGCTGGCCAAGCCCGATTACGTTAAGGAGATCATCCTGACGGGCGCCCGGAAGGCCCGGGAGATCGCCGAAGCCACCATGGCCGAGGTGAAGGAGCGCACCGGGCTCCAGGGCGCCACCCTGCGGGGGCTGGCGTCCCTGAAAGGCTGAAGGGCGGATGGGCGTGGAGGAGCGGCACCAGCGGCTGGCCGATTATCCCGTTACCCTGGACAACTTCGAGGGCCCCTTGGACCTGCTGCTCCACCTCATCGAAGAGCAGCAGCTGGACATCACCGAAGTGGCCCTGGCCGCCGTCACCGACCAATACCTGGCCTACCTGCGGGCCATGGAAGAACTGGACCTGGCCATTGCCAGCGAGTTTATCGTCACCGCCGCCCGCCTGCTGGACATCAAGGCCCGCACCTTGCTGCCGCCCCAAAAGCCTGCTGAGGAGCCTCCCGTGGAGGAGGAGGACGATCCCGCCGCCGAGTTGATCCGGCAACTGGAGGAGTTCCGCCGCTACAAAGCGGTGGCCGAATTCCTGGAGGCCCGGGAAGCCGAGGAAGCGCCCCGCTTTCCCCGCACCCCGGGGGAGATGGAGGATTTCGCCGCCGGCATCCAACTGGAGGGCATCACCCTGGCGGACCTGGCGGCGGTCTTCCAGGAGGTGCTGCGGCAGGCGGCCCAGCGGGGGATGGACGGCTCCCCGGCGGAAATCGCCCCCGAGGCCATAACCGTGGCCGACCGCATCCGCCATGTCCAAAGCCTGCTTAAGAGCAGCCGGGGCCGCATCGTGTTTCTCGATTTGTTCAAGGGAACACCGTCGCGGCTGGAGGTGGTGGTCACCTTCCTGGCCGTCTTGGAACTGCTGCGCCGCCGGCAGATCAAGGTGCTGCAGGAGGAGGCCATGGGCCCCATCTACTTGGAGCGCCTGCCGGCACCGGGCGGGGGGCAGGCATCTTGAGGGGCAGCGACCTTCCCGCCGACTTGGTGGCCGGCCTGGAGGCCCTGCTCTTCAGCAGCGCCGAGCCCCTGCCCGTTGCCCGCCTGGCCAAAGTGCTGGAAGTGCCCGAGCCCATGGTGCTGGCCGCCGCCGAAGTGCTGCGGGAACAATACCAAGGCCCCCATCGGGGCATCGAACTGCGGCAGGTGGCGGGGGGCCTGCAGGTGGCCACCCTGCCCGCCTACGGCCGGCTGGTGCAGCGCCTAACCCAGACCCGCCGGCCCACCTTGTCCAAGGCGGCCCTGGAAACCCTGGCCGTCATTGCCTACCGGCAGCCCATCACCCGGGCGGAAATCGAGCAGCTGCGGGGCGTCAACTGCGAGCGGTCCCTGCAGACCCTGCTGGAACGGAACCTGGTGGTGGAAAAGGGCCGCCGCCCGGGACCCGGCCGGCCCATCCTGTACGGCACATCCCCCGAGTTTCTCGTCTACTTCGGCTTGAACAGCCTGGAGGATCTCCCCGCCCTGGAAGACTTCCCGCCCCGGGACGCCCCGGAGCCGGCCTCTTCGCCGGCATCCCCCCAAACATAGGGACGGTGTCTCCTGGGTAAACTGCCCAGGTGGACATGCCTGATCTTGTCCGGCTGCTGCCGGTGCTGCCGGTGTTGGCGGCGGCCGCCTATGGTGTGACCAGGCTGCCCGTCCGGGTGGCCTTCCGCTTCCGCTGGCCGGGCCGCGGCGCATTCACCTGGTCGCCGGGGCGGCTGCTGCGCATTTCCATCCAATTCCGGGTTACGGGCCTGCGGGTCACGGCCCGGGAGATCACCTTGTCCGTCAGGACATTGGGACAGATATATGTGGCCGGCCGCCGCCTCTACCGCCGGGAGCAGGAGCGGCGCCACCGGTGGCCCGGGGAGGCCGGGCCGGGCTCCCGGGAAAGCCTGCCGGGAACGGGCTCCGGGAGAATTGCCTTGCAGATTGAAGCCCTCCGCTGGCACACCGTCATAGGGGCCGGCGATGCCGCCTGGACGGGGATCATGGCGGGCATGGCCTGGACCTGCAAAGGCGCCGTGGCAGGGGCCCTGGCAGGCTCCCGGGGCGGAGGGCAGTGGCCCCGCATCACGGTGGAGCCCCGGTTCCGCGAGGCAGTCTTTGACACGGCCTGCCACTGCATATTGGTCTGGCGGCTCTGGGATATTATACGTGCCGCCCTGGCCGCCCGGGCGCAGCCCAAACCGCGGCGGCACAAAGGAGTGGAACCGTGGACCACCCCATCCAAGGCTTGATGAAGACCGCCATGGAAAGCATCAAGGAGATGGTGGACGTCAACACCGTGGTGGGGGATGCCGTCGAGGCCAAAGACGGCACCGTCATCGTGCCCGTGTCCCGGGTGAGCTTCGGCTTCGCCGCCGGCGGCGGGGAGTACAGCAGCGCCATGGCCCAGGGGGCCGAAGGCTCCCTGCCCTTCGGCGGCGGCAGCGGCGCCGGGGTCACGGTCCAGCCCGTGGCCTTCCTGGTGGTCAGCAGCAGCGGCGTCCGGCTGCTCCCCGTCACCGACCGGGCCTTGTACGACCGGCTGATCGACCTGGCGCCGGAGGTGCTGGACCGCATCGGCGCCATGATCCAGGGCAACGGGGTCGCCTACACCTCCGGCGACGGGGACTTCCTGGACGACGATGCCGAAGACGAGGAGCTGGAGTTCACCAGCAGCCCGGGAACCGACGGGCTGGAATTGTAGCCGCCGTGCGCAGCATCTGGAAAGGCTCCATCAGCTTCGGCCTGGTCTACATACCGGTGCGCCTGTACGCCGCCACCGAGGACAAGAGCATCTCCTTCAACCTGCTGCACCGGCGCTGCGGCTCCCGGGTGCGCTACCAGCGGTGGTGCCCCCATTGCCGGACGGCCTTGGAGCAGGAGGACATCGTGCGGGGCTACGCCTACGCCCCCGACCAATATGTGATTCTCGAGGACCAAGATTTCGAAGACCTGCCGGTGCCTACGGCCCGCACCATCCAAATCCACAACTTCGTGGAGCTGGGCGCCATCGACCCCGTCTACTACGAGCGGAGCTACTACTTGGAGCCGGCGGAAGGAGGGCAGCGGGCCTACACCTTGCTGCGGGAGGCCATGCACCGCACCGAGCGGGCCGCCCTGGCCAAGGTGGCCATCCGGGCCCGGGAGTCCTTGGCCTGCCTGCGGGTGTTCGACGACCGCACCCTCATCCTGGAGACCATGCGCTATCCCGATGAAATCCGGCCCACCACGGCCCTGGCGGGCCTTCAGGAGCAGGTGGCCGTAGAAGAGGCCGAACTGGAGCTGGCCATCCACCTGATCCAGCGGCTGGCGGGGCCTTTTGAGCCCCAGCGCTACCAAGACCAGTATCGCCTGGCCCTCCAGGAGCGCATCGAAGCCCGCATCCAAGGCCGGGACGTGACCCGGGCGCCGGCGGGCGGCCCCGTCTCGCCGCCGGTGGCGGACCTGCTGGCGGCCCTGCGGGCCTCCCTGGAGAACGGGGCCCAGGCCGCGGGGGCGGCCCAGCAGCTCCAGCCCACGCCGCCTCCATGACCACCCCGGACACCCTTTGGCGTCCCGGCTCCCTGCGGCCCATGCTGGCCACGCCCGTGGCCGGACCCTTCGACGATCCCCAGTGGCTGTTTGAAATCAAGTGGGACGGCTACCGTTGCCTGGCCTTCGTGGATGAAGGGCTGTTCCTCCAGAGCCGGACGGGGCGGGACCTGCTGCCCCGGTTTCCCCAGTTGGCCGTTCTGGCCGGGGCCTGGGGGCGGGACCGGGCCATCCTGGACGGGGAAGTGGTGGCCTTCCAGGGGGGCCTGCCCAGTTTCGCCGCCTTGGGCCGGGGCACCGCGGGCGGGGATGAGCCTGCGGCGGTGAAGTACGTGGTGTTCGACCTGCTCCACTGGGCGGGGGAGGACTTGATCCACCTGCCCCTGCACCGCCGCCGGGACAGGCTGGCCCAACTGCTGGCCGGCCTGCCCCCGGAAGCAGCCCACCTGGTGGGCCTGTCGGAAGCCACGGCCGGGGAAGGCCGCCGGCTGTACCGGGGGGCCGCCCGCCTGGGCCTGGAAGGCATCGTGGCCAAGGAGCGGGACAGCCTGTATCACCCGGGCCGGCGCAGCCGCCGCTGGCGCAAGGTGCGCCGGGTGCGGACCGGCGATTTCATCATCGGCGGCGTCCAGCCGGGGGAGAGGGGCGGCTTCGGCTCCCTGCTCCTGGGCGCCTGGGACGGCAGGGGAGGCCTGCGCTATGTGGGCTCCGTGGGCACGGGGTTTTCGGCAGGAGAACTGGGGCGCCTCCTGGCCGGGCTGACACCAAGGCGGGACAGCCCTTTCCGGGACGACGTGCCGTGGCGGCCCGGCACCATCTTTGTGGAGCCCCGGCTGGCCTGCCGGGTGGAGTATCTGGCCGTCACCCCCGGGGGCCGCCTCCGCCATCCCGTCTACCGGGGCCTGGTGGACCCGCGGTGAAGACGGGCACCGGCATCACCGTGGCCGTGGACGGCCGCCCGGTGGCCTTCAGCAACCCCAACAAAGTGCTGTGGCCGGAGGACGGCATCACCAAGACCGACCTGGCGGCCTACTGGCTGGCCACGGCTCCCTGGGCGCTGCCCCACCTCCGGGGCCGCTACCTGGTGCTGACCCGCTATCCCGACGGCATCCACGGCAAATCCTTCTACCAGAAAAACCTGCCCGACCATGCGCCCCCGTGGATCCGGCACCGGCCCGTGCCCAGCCGGCGGTCGGGGCGGACCATCCGCTACCTCCTGGGGGCCGACGCCGCCACCTTGGTCTGGCTGGCGGGCCAGGCGGCCATCGAAATTCACCCGTGGACGTCCCCCGATACCCATCCCGACAGGCCCGACTTCGCCCTGGTGGACCTGGATCCCGGGGAAGGGTGCGGCTTCGCCGAAGCCGTCGCCGTGGCCCAGGGGCTCCACCGGCTGCTGCAAGAGCTGGGCCTGCGGGGCTGGGTCAAAACTTCGGGGGCCACGGGCCTCCACGTGTACATCCCCGTGGCGCCCCGCTACACCTACGACCAAACGGCCGATTTCGTCCGCCGCCTGGGGGTGGTGCTCCACCACCTGATGCCCGGGCTGGTGACCCTGGCCCGGCCTGTGGCGGAGCGGCGGGGCAGGGTGTACGTGGACTACCTGCAGAACGCCCGGGGCAAAACCTTGGTGGCTCCCTACTGCCCCCGGCCCCTGCCCGGAGCCCCGGTTTCCTTCCCCGTGGCATGGCGGGACCTGCCCCAAATCCATCCCCGGCAGTTCACCATCAAGACGGTGCCCGGCCTGTTGCACAAAATCCCGCCGGGCGCGGACCCCTTCCACTCCTTGCTCACGGTGCGCCAATCCCTGGACCGGGCCCTGGCGCTCCTGGCCGGCCTGGGACCGGCCCGGGCCAAGTCACCCGGCGGGCCCCCGGCCCCTTAGTATTGGTCCAGGCTGCTTTTCCGTGATAACTTAGCAAAGGTGAAAAGCACGCACGGGGAGATGGGGCAGATGAAGATCTTCGGCGGGCGCGCTACACGTCAACTGACGGAGGACATCTGCCGGCAGTTGGGGATACAGCCGGGTCGCGCCGACATATTCACCTTCAGCAACGACAACACTTTCGTACGCATTCTGGAGCACATACGGGACCAAGACGTGTTCGTAGTCCAGACTTCTTGCCCCCCGGTGGACTCCGCCTTGATGGAGATGCTCATCATCATGGACGCGGTGCGGCGGGCGTCGGGCCGCAGGATCATCGCCGTGCTGCCTTATTATCCGTACGTTCGCTCCGACAAGAAGGACCAGCCCAGGGTGCCCATCACGGCCCGCCTGGTGGCCGATCTGCTGGTGACGGCCGGGGCCGACCGGATCATCACCGTGGACTTGACCGCCGACCAGATACAAGGCTTCTTCTCGGTGCCCGTGGATCACCTGACGGCCTTGCCCATTCTGGCCCGGTACTTCGAGACCAAGGGCCTGGAAAACCCCGTGGCCGTTGCTCCCGACCCCGGGGCGGTGAAGCGGGCCCAAAGGTTCGCCGCCTGGCTGAACATACCGGTGGCCTTCGTCGACAAGCGCCGGGTGGGGGGAGCGGAAGAAGTGCAGGCCACCACCGTGGTGGGGGATGTGGAAGGACGGCAGGCCATCCTGTTCGATGAGGAAATCGACCGGGGCTCGTCGGTCTGCGAGGCGGCGGAACTCCTGTACCGCAGCGGCGCCCGGGACGTCTACGCCGCCTGCACCCACGCCGTGTTTTCGGGCCCCGCCGTAGAGCGGCTGTCCAACTCCGGCATCCGGGAAGTGGTGGTCACCGACTCGGTGCCCATCCCGCCGGAAAAGCGGTGGGACCGCCTGGTGGTCCTATCGTTGGCGCCGCTCCTGGCCGAAGCCATTCGCCGGACCCATACCGGCGAATCCATCAGCGCTCTCTTTGAATGATTCAGGTCAAAAGGCGATCAGATCATCCGTCCTGGGGGGACGGTGGCCGAAAGCCGCCGCATGGTCTCGATCAAGGCATCCACAAACTCGGTGATCCGGTCGGCGAATTCAAAACCCACCAGCCACGTGAAGCGGAAGTGGTGATGGCGGATCTGTTCTGCCGTCTCGGGGCGTAAGGGGAAGCGCTCCCCTTCGTCGTGGCGCGCCTCCATGACCGATTCGTGGTGGATGTCCACGTCGGGCCAAAATTCTTCCACCACCCGCTGCAACAGCCAGTGGTCCACCGGCTCCGAGGCGGGACCGTTGACGCAAAATTCCACCGAGAGCCAGCAGCCGCCCCGGTAGTCCTCCTGGCCGGCGATGCCCTCGGTGTCGACGGCCGCATCTACCGCCGTCTGGTCCACCTGCACCAGGCAGCTGATGCCGGGGCCCGTGCTCACACGGATCTCGTAGCGCCGGTCACCCCGGAAAAATTCCATCCAAAGGGCATGATCACTGATTTCAAGGCCTTGGTCGGCCCGGTCTTCCATTTCATCTTCTAGGGAGCGCCAAATAAGGTCGAAGCTGGACTGCGAAGGCATGCCCACGTCTCCTTCCGCCCGGTGAAAATGTACTGGGCCCATCGTATCCCTATCCGGGTACCGGAGCAAGTCTGCCGGCCCCGGGGCGGGCTAGGCCCGGCGGGAGGCATCCGGGGGCATGACGGGCCAGAAAACCCGCTTCATTTCCGCCACCCGGCTCCTGGCCACGGGGATGGTGGCCGTGCCCCCGCGCCAGGGCACCGACAGGTTGTAGGTGCCGTTGAAGAAGGGGCTTATTTCCCGGACGAAATTCAAGTTGACGATGTAGCCCCGGTGGCAACGGAAGAAGACGTTGCCGGGCAGCATGAGTTCCAGCTCCCGCAGGGTGTAGCGGGTGGGGTACCGCCGGTCGACGGTGTAAACGAAGACCTGGTCGTCCTCGCTGGTAATGTAGACCACATCGGCAATGGGGATGGGGATGGCCGTTTCATCCCGCATGCCCATGATCCACTGGGTTCTGGGGGCCGGGCCGGAAGCCCCAGACTCCGGCGGTGATCCGTCCCGGCGGCCTGGGGGCAGGGGAGTGACGGCGCCGTCCTCCGCCGGGCCGCCGGGGAGCCGGACCGTCAGCCGCTCCCGGACCCGGGCCAGGGCCTCGGCCACCCGCTCGGCGGTGATGGGCTTGAGAATGTAGTCCAAGGCCCGGGCTTCGAAGGCCTTGACGGCAAAATCATCGTAGGCGGTGACGAAGACGATCCAGGGGGGCCGGGCCCCTTCCCGGATCTCCTTGGCCAGGTCGATGCCCGACAGGCCGGGCATGGCGATGTCCAGAAAGACCACGTCGTATTCCAGCCCCCGGATGAGGCGCAGGGCTTCCCGGGCGGTGACCGCCTCACCGGTGATCTCCACGTCGTCGTGGCGGCTCAGGTGATAGCGCAGCTCCGCCCGGGCGGGGTATTCGTCATCGACGATGAGGGCCCTGATAACCCGCCGCCCGTCCTTCACCGGCCTGCCGCCTCCCTCCGGTCGGCGGCCCGGCGCACCGGCACCGTCATGCGGGCCAAGGTGCCCCGCCCGGGCCGGCTCAGGAGGCGCAGCCCGTACGGCTCACCGTACAGGCCCATGAGCCGCTGGTTGATGTTGGCCAAGCCTAGTCCCATGCCTTTGCCCACTCCCGGCGTAAACACTCCATCCCGGCGATGGCGGGGGATGCCCACCCCCGTGTCGTACACCACCACTTCCAGCCGGTCATGGCGCACCCGGGTGCGCACCAGCAGGCGCCCGCCGCCCTCCTGGGGCACCAGGCCGTGGACCACGGCGTTCTCCACCAGGGGCTGGATGGTGAGCACCGGCACCAGGCAGCCCAGGGAGGCGGGGTCGATGCTCACCTTGAAGCGCAAGGCCTGGCCGAAGCGGGCCTTTTCGATCTCCAGGTAGGTCTGCACGTACTCCAGCTCGTCTTCCACGGGGATGAACTCGGCCCGAACGGTTAAGGCCCGGCGCAGGAAGGAAGCCAGCTGCACCAGCAGTTCCCGGGCCCGCTCGATGTCGGTGCGGGTGAACATGAGCACGGTGTTCAAGGTGTTGAACAGGAAGTGGGGGCGGATCTGGGCCTGGAGGGCCTCCAGCCGGGCCCTGGCGGCCAGTTCCCGCAGCCGCTCCGATTCGCCCACCTCCAGCTGCAGGCTCAGCAGCTGGCTTATTCCCAGGGCCAATCGTCTTGCCAAGGCAGGAAAATCCTGTTCACCCGTCCTATATAGCTTTACGGTTCCCACCACTTGTTGGCGAACCTTCAAAGGGGCGATGACGGCACCCTGCAGCGGGCAGGGGCAGCCCGGAATGGGGCAGGCCAGTTCCTCCTTGGAATTGACCACCCGCGCCTGGCCCGTCTGGATGGCCTGGCGGGTGGCGGCCGTCAGGATGGACCGGCCCCGCACCATGTAGGGGCAACCCGTGCCGGCGTAGCCGAGGATGGTCCGGTCGTTGGTCACGGCCACAGCATCAACGGCGGCAATCTCCCGGATGAGTTCCGCGATTTTTTGCGCTGTTTCGCTGTTCAACCCTTGGCGGATGTACGGCCCGGTCTCTTCCCCGATGCGGAAGGTGCTGTCCAGGAAACTGAGTTCGTAGGACGACAAGGCATCGCCCCCTCCCGTCAGGCGGGTACCTTGGCGGGGGTACGTTTCACCTAAACAAATATATAATTGAAAATCGAATATCGTGCTCTCCGGGCGGGGCCGGGGAGGGGTTCCTCCCTGCGCCGAGAAAGTCCGGTATTCATGGCCACTGGACGGCAGGAGCGGGTGAGGCGCTGCTCGCCAAGGTAAACCGTCGTCCAGGTAGAACTATTAGGGACTGGCAGGTGGAAAACCTCCATTGGTCCCATTTCTACTACTGGTTAGAGAAGAAGCATGGTTTTCTTGCACCACACCTACTAGCATAGGAACCATATAGGCTCACCCGGTGCTGTGTCCGCCGCCGGGCCGAAATGGTTTCATTTTTATTAAGGAGGGGGATTTCCTCAATGGGTGAAGGTATTGAGGTCCGCGGGCCGGTACAGGGACGGGTTGCGGAAGAGATCCTGACCCCGGAAGCTTTGGCTTTCGTGGCAGAGCTGCACCGGCAGTTCAACCCCACCCGGGAAGAACTGCTGGCCTGGCGGGCCGAATATCAGGCTCGCCTGGACGCAGGCGAACGTCCGGACTTCCTGGAAAGCACCCGCCACATTCGCGAGGGCGACTGGCGGGTGGCCCCTGTACCTGACGATCTCCAGCATCGCTTTGTGGAGATCACCGGGCCCGTGGACCGTAAAATGATGATCAACGCCCTGAACTCCGGGGCCAACGTGTTCATGGCCGACTTCGAGGACGCCCTTTCCCCGACGTGGGAGAACGTCACCGAAGGCCAGGTGAACCTGAAGGACGCCGTACGGCGGACCATCATCTTCGAGCAGGATGACGGCCGGGTTTACAAGCTGAATGAAGAAATCGCCACCCTGCTGGTCCGTCCCCGGGGCTGGCACCTGGTGGAAAAGAACGTCTGGGTCGACGGCAAGCCCATTTCCGCCAGCATCTTCGACTTCGGCCTGTATTTCTTCCACAACGTCCACGCCTTGCTGGAGCGGGGCACCGGCCCGTATTTCTACCTGCCCAAGCTGGAGAACCATCGGGAAGCGCGCCTGTGGAACGACGTATTCGTCGCCGCCCAGAACGCCTTGAACATCCCCGTGGGGACCATCAAGGCCACGGTGCTCATCGAGACCATTCTGGCCGCTTTCGAGATGGACGAGATTCTTTACGAGCTGCGGGACCACATCGCCGGCCTGAACGCCGGGCGCTGGGACTACATCTTCAGCGTCATCAAGAAGTTCCGCAACCATCCTGAATTTGTCCTGCCCGACCGGGGCCAGGTCACCATGACGTCGCCCTTCATGCGGGCCTACACCGAACTGCTGGTCAAGACGTGCCACCGGCGGGGCGCCCACGCCATCGGCGGCATGTCGGCCTTCATTCCCAGCCGGCGCGACCCCGAGGTCAACGCCCGGGCCCTGGAAGAGGTGCGCAAGGACAAGATCCGCGAGGTGAACGACGGCTCCGACGGCACCTGGGTGGCCCACCCCGGCCTGGTGGAGGTGGCCCGCAGCGTCTTCGAGGAGCACCTGGGCGACAAGGTCAACCAGGTGGACCGCCAGCGGGACGATGTGAACGTCACCGCCGACGACCTGCTGAACACCCACATCGAAGGCGGCAAGATCACCGAGCAGGGCCTGCGCCACAACATTTCCGTCGGCCTGCAGTACATCGCCTCCTGGCTGCGGGGCACCGGCGCCGCCGCCATCTACAACCTGATGGAAGACGTGGCCACGGCGGAGATCAGCCGGGCCCAGATTTGGCAGTGGATCCGGCATAGTGCTAAGATGGACGACGGCCGCACCGTCACCCGTGATTTGGTGCAGCAGTTGAAGGCCGAGGAGATGGAGAAGATCCGGGAGGCCTACGGCGACGAATTCTTCAACGAGGGCCGCTTTGACGACGCCGCCGAGCTGTTCGACCGGGTGGCCTTGAGCGAGGAATTCATCGAGTTCTTGACACTACCCGCCTATGAGATGATTAATTAGTAAACATAGATTAGTGGAAAGCAAGGGGGCCAGTTCAGTATGGCAGGAGACTTCGAACAACGGCTGCGCCAGGAAGCAGCAGAGCTGGAACAGCGATGGAAGACCGATCCCCGGTGGAAGGGGATCAAGCGGGACTATTCCGCTGAGGACGTCATCCGCCTGCGGGGTTCGGTGAAGATCGAATACACCTTGGCGCGCATGGGTGCCGAGCGGCTTTGGAACCTACTGCACACCGAGGAGTACGTCCGGGCCCTGGGCGCCCTCACGGGCGGCCAGGCGGTGCAGATGGTGAAGGCCGGCGTGCCCGCCATCTACCTCAGCGGCTGGCAGGTGGCCGCTGACAACAACCTGGCGGGGGAGACCTATCCCGACCAGTCCTTGTATCCGGCCAACAGCGCCCCTGCCCTGGTGCGCCGCATCAACAACGCCTTGCTCCGGGCCGACCAGATCCATTGGTCCGAGGGCAACACGGATATCCACTGGATGGCCCCCATCGTAGCCGACGCCGAGGCCGGCTTCGGCGGTGTGCTCAACGCCTACGAGTTGATGAAGGCCATGATCCAGGCCGGCGCCGCCGCCGTGCACTACGAGGACCAGCTGGGCTCCGAGAAGAAGTGCGGCCATATGGGCGGCAAGGTGCTGGTGCCCACCGCCCAGCACATCCGCACCCTGAAGGCGGCCCGCCTGGCGGCCGACGTCCTGGACGTGCCCACCATCATCGTGGCCAGGACCGACGCCCTGGGCGCCAACCTGCTGAACAGCGACATCGACCCCAGGGACCACGAGTTCCTGACGGGCGAGCGCACCGTGGAAGGCTTCTTCCGGGTCAAGCCGGGCATCGAGGCGGCCATCAAGCGGGGCCTGGCCTACGCGCCCTACGCCGACATGCTGTGGTGCGAGACGGCCACGCCCGACCTGGATGAGGCCCGGGCCTTCGCCGAGGCCATCCACAAGGAATACCCCGGCAAGTTGCTGGCTTACAACTGCTCGCCCTCCTTCAACTGGAAGCTCCACCTGGACGACGACACCATCGCTAAGTTCCAGAAGGAGCTGGCGGCCATGGGCTACAAGTTCCAGTTCGTCACCCTGGCAGGCTTCCACGCTCTGAACGCCTCCATGTTCGAACTGGCCCACGGCTACGCCCGGGAAGCCATGACCGCCTACGTGCGGCTCCAGGAGAAGGAGTTCGCCATGGAGGAACTGGGCTTTACCGCCACCCGCCACCAGCGGGAGGTGGGGGCCGGCTACTTCGACGAGGTGGCCCAGGTCATCACCGGCGGCGAAAGCTCCACCCTGGCCCTGCGGGGCTCCACGGAAGAAGAGCAGTTCTACGTGGACAAGGCGGGCAGCTAAGGCCCGGCAGGCAAGAGATCGCGAACGTCAACACCCCCGGCTGCCGGCAGCGGCGGCCGGGGGTTTGTTTTTACCCCACATCCCCCATACGCTACGAATTTCATAGTTTTCCCCGTGGCAACCGTCGATATATTTCGACAATAGGCAAAATTTCAATTAATTCCGGTCCAGATAAATGGGTCAGGCTGTTGACACGGGCCTGTGCCCGTGATAAGGTGGCTCCAATGCGTCCGGTCTCCGCGCAGAGTTCAAGGGAGGTTTTAACGTAGTGGAACGTGGTATCGTGAAGTGGTTCAGCAGTGAGAAGGGCTACGGGTTCATCCAGCGGCCCAACGGCGAGGACGTGTTCTGCCACTATACCGCCATCGACATGGAAGGGTTCCGGACCCTCGACGAAGGCGACATGGTGGAGTTCGAAGTAGTGCCCGGCACCAGGGGACCTCAAGCAGCCAACGTACGCCGGATTGAGGAATAAGAGCAAGCCGACGACTTTTTTGACCCAACCCGCGAGAGCTAAGCAAGTCAACACCCTTTAAAAGCGTGACCCGGGGCTGAGGCCCCAACTCCAAGCGGCGACAGCGCAGAAGAGGCCGGCACCAGCCGGCCTCTATCCATTGTCCTCATAAACTTCTCCCGTAGCGCATGTATTCTAATGTCCAACTTCACCCGGCCGGGGCATCGGAGAGGAGTCGGCGGCATGATCCATGCCATCTGGCTGCTGCTCCTGCTGGGCGGCACGGTGGTGGCCGCCGGCAAGGGCCAAATAGAAAAGGTGACGGCGGCGGCCACCACGTCGGCCCAAGCGGGGGTGGAGGCGGTGCTGGGCCTCCTGGGCATTATGGTGCTCTGGCTGGGCATGGCCCGCATCGCCGAAGAGGCGGGCCTCATCCGCGCCATCGCCCGGGGCATGGCCCCTTTCCTCCGCTGGCTGTTTCCCTCGGTGCCCCGGGACCATCCCGCCATGGGGGCCATCCTCATGAATTTGAGCGCCAACCTGCTGGGGCTGGGCTCGGCGGCCACCCCCTTCGGCCTGCGGGCCATGCAGGAGCTGCAGAAGCTCAATCCCAACCCCCTCCAGGCCAGCAACGCCATGTGCACTTTCCTGGCCGTCAACACCTCCAGCGTAACCTTGATCCCGGCCACCATCATCGCCTTGCGGGCGGGGGCCGGCTCCCGCAACCCGGCGGAAATCGTCGGCAGCGCCCTGGTGGCCACCATATGCTCCACCTGCGCCGCCGTAACGGTGGACTACCTTTTCCGGCGGCGGGCGCCGGGGGAGTGACCGTGGCGGTCTTGTTCCAGCTGCTGGAGGAAATATCCCGCTGGACCATTCCCGTCATGCTGGCGGGCATACCCTTGTACGGCTGGTGGCGGGGGGTGCGCATCTACGACGCCTTCATCGACGGCGCCCGGGAGGGCCTGGAGATGGCGGTTCGGATCGCGCCCTACCTGGTTTCCATCTTCGTGGCCCTGGGGGTCTTCCGGGATTCGGGGGCCTTGGACCTGGCGGTGGACGTGCTGCGGCCCTGGCTGGACCGCTGGGGCGTGCCCGGGGAAGTGCTGCCCCTGGCCCTTATCCGGCCCTTTTCCGGCGGCGGCGCCCTGGGCATCACCGCCGAACTGCTCCGGCGCCACGGCCCCGACTCCTACATCGGCCGCCTGGCTTCCACCATGCAGGGCAGCACCGACACCACCTTCTACATCCTCAGCTTCTACTTCGGCTCCGTGGGCATCCGCAACCCCCGCCACGCGGTGGCCGTCGGCCTGTCGGGGGACCTGGCCGGCATCATCGCCTCGGTCATCGCCGTCCGCTGGCTCTTCTACTCCTGAATCCATCCCAAAGGCCGTGCCGTCCCGGCGCTGCAGGCTTCACCCCCGGCAAAGGTTTTTGCCTCTGCTTCAAGAATGCTGGCCGGGAGAATTCTCTCACCTAGGGAGGATGGGCCATGTCCTTGGAACAGCGCTTGCGGGAAATGGGCTTGGAACTGCCGGCGGTGCCGGCGCCCGTAGCGGCTTACATTCCCGGCGTGCGGTCGGGTCAACTCATCTTCACCTCCGGCCAGCTGCCCATGGTTCAGGGGGAACTGCGCTACAAAGGCCGCCTGGGCGAAAATTTGACGGTGGAGGAGGGGTATGAGGCCGCCCGCATCTGCGCCCTCAACGCCCTGGCCGTCGTCAAGGAGCTGGCCGGCGACCTGGCCGCGGTGGAGCGCATCGTCAAAGTGGTGGGCTATGTCAACAGCACCGATGACTTCACCCAGCAGCCCCAAGTCATCAACGGCGCCTCGGAACTCTTGGGCGAACTGTTGGGCGAGGCGGGCCGCCATGCCCGGGCCGCCGTGGGGGTCAACACCCTGCCCCTGGGCGCTGCCGTGGAGTTGGAGATGATCGTCCAGGTGCGGGCACAATAGGGGCCATGGACACGGGGGATCAAGACCGCCGGCAGCGGCTGGCCAAGGTGCTGGCCCGGGCCGGCGTGGCCTCCCGCCGGCAGGCGGAGGCCCTCATCCGGCAGGGCCGGGTGGCCGTGGACGGCGTCACCGTCCGGGACCCCGCCGTCCGGGTGGATCCCCGGGCAGCCCAAATCACCGTGGGCGGCCGTCCCATCGCGGCGCCGGCGGACCGGGGGGCGACGGTCATAGCCCTGCACAAGCCGCCGGGCTACATGGTGACCCGGCGGGACCCCCAAGGCCGCAAGACGGTGTTCGAACTGCTGCGGGGGGCGCCGCCGGGCCTCCAGCCGGTGGGCCGCCTGGACTTGGCCAGCCGCGGGCTGCTCCTGCTCACCGATGACGGCTCCCTGGCCTACGCCTTGACCCATCCCCGCTTCGGGGTGGCCAAGACTTACCACGTCTGGGTGGAGGGCCACCCTTCGACGGAGGTCCTGGCGGTGCTGCGCAAGGGCGTCCCCCTGGCCGACGGCCCTACGGCTCCCGCCCAGGTGGCGGTGCTGGACCGGGAGGGAGACCGGACCCTCCTGGCCATCACCTTGAAAGAAGGGCGCCACCGGCAGATCCGGCGCATGCTGGCCACAGTGGGCCACCCGGTGCAGGACCTGCTGCGGGTGGCGGTGGGCCCGGTAAAATTGGGCGGCCTGCCCGAAGGACAGTGGCGCCGCCTTAGCCAAGAAGAAACAAAACGACTAAAGGCTGCCATGGAGCCGGACACCGGCTGAACGATACGCCGTCGACGGAATATCCCCCGGCTGGGCCGTGAGAGGCAGGTACGACCTATGCTTACAAGCTGGCATGAAGCCCGCCATTGGCCTGTGGCGCCCGACCGGCGGCTCCACTCCGCAACCCACGAGGAGATAATCCAAGGCGCCACGGCCGACATTTACTGGTTCAAGACGCTGGCCATCCTGGATGACCTGGGCTTGGCCGACACGGTGGTGGGAGCCGAGGTGTTCGCCCGCAAGCACGGGGTGGTGGCCGGGGTGGCCGAAGTCCAAGGCCTGCTCCGGGACGCGGCGGGCCACATCGAAGTTTTGTCCCTGGCTGAAGGAGAAACTTTTTCCCCCGGCGAGCCCATCATGCAGATCCGGGGACCCTACCGGGCCTTCGGCCCCTATGAAACGGCCCTGCTGGGCATTTTGGCCTCGGCCAGCGGCTGGGCCACGGCGGCCCGGGAAATAAAGGAGGCGGCGGGGGACTCGCCGGTGATTTCCTTCGGGGCCCGCCACGTCCACCCGGCGGTGGCGCCGGTCATGGAGCGGGCTGCCCTGGTGGGCGGCTGCGACGGGGCCAGTTGCATCCTGGCCGCCCGGCTCATGGGGCAGCGGCCCGTGGGCACCATTCCCCATGCCTGCGTGCTCATCGCCGGGGACACCCTCACGGTGGCCCGTACGTACGATGCCCTCATGCCGGCCGACGAGCCCCGGATCATCCTGGTGGACACCTTCAAAGACGAAGCCGAAGAGTCCCTGCGGGTGGCCCAGGCCATGGGCCGGGCCCTGGCAGGGGTGCGCCTGGACACCCCCCGGGAGCGGGGCGGCGTCACGCCGGAACTGGTGCGGGAGATCAGGGCCCGCCTGGACCAGCAGGGTTTTGGCCATGTGTCCATTTTCTGCTCCGGCGGCATGAACCCCGAGAAAATCGCCGCCTTGAAGGCCGCCGGGGCCGGCGGTTTCGGCGTGGGCAGCTACATCAGCGGCGCCAAGCCCATCGATATGACCATGGACGTCCTGGAAGTGGCGGGGGAGCCCCGGGCCAAGCGGGGGCGCATCCCGGGCATGAAGAGCAACCCCCGGCTGCGGCCGCTGCCCTTGAACCAACCGGGTTGAAAGTTCCGGCGGGTTGAAAATTCCGGTTGAAAACTCAACACCCCTTTCTTGGCCGGGGTGTGATATGATGCTGTCAGGTTCGCTGATTAAAGGCGGTTTAGTGCACCATCATTCGTGATAAATTTCACAAGCTTCGCGCCGCAGGGCAACACCCGCTCTGCCGGAAGCAGGTGGCCCCCCAAGGGAGTGACGGCGGTGCATGCGGTAGTTTGCATTAAGCAGGTGCCCGACACATCGGAGCTGCGCATCAATCCCGAGACGGGCACCTTGGTTCGGTCCGGGGTAGCCTCCATCATCAATCCCCATGATGTACATGCCCTGGAATGCGCCTTGCAATTCAAAGACGACCACGGCGGGTCCGTGACGGTCATCAGCATGGGTCCTCCGTCCTTCATCCAATCCTTGCGGAAAGCCTTGTCCCTGGGCGCCGACCGGGCCATCCTCCTGAGCGACCGGAGCATGGCGGCCGCCGACACCTTTGCCACCAGCAGGGTGTTGGCCCGGGCCATCGAGCGCATCAACGAGGAAATCGAACCGGTGGACGTGGTGGTGTGCGGCAAGCAGACCATCGACGGCGACACGGCCCAGGTAGGGCCCGGCGTGGCCGCCCGGCTCCACTGGCCGGTCCTCACCTCGGTCATCGCCATCCAAAAGGCGGACTTCGACCAGAAGGAGATCATCGTCGAGCGCAAGATGGAGCGGCAGCGTCAGGTGGTCTGGAGCCGGCTGCCGGCCTTGCTGACGGTGGAGAAGGAACTGAACACGCCCCGCTACGCCTCGCTGCCGTCCCTCATGGCGGCGGCCAAGGCCGAGATCACCATCTGGAACCGGGAAGATCTGGGTCTGGCCCGGGAGGAAGTGGGCCTGCTGGGGTCGCCCACCATCGTAGCCAAGAGCTTCGTCCCGCCCGTCCAGTCCCGCCAGGGCCGCATCATCGACGGCCGCACCAACCCGGAGCAGGCCGTGCGGGAATTGGTGGATCTCCTGATGGAAGAACCGAAATTTGTTGAGGCCGTCATGGCTAAGGGGAAAGGGGAGGGCTGACGGTGGCCAATGAGGAGCAGGCGACCCAAGGCGGGGCTTCCCAGCCCGGGGCGCCGGCCCAAACAGAGGAGCAAACCGCCAAGAAGGAGCGCCCCCGCAAGGTCAAGGGCGCAGAGTGGATTGAAGGCTACCACGGCGTAGGCGTATTCCTGGAGCAGCACAACGGCCGCATCGCCCCCGTGGCGTGGGAGTTGTGCGGCGTAGGCCGCCGGCTGGCCGACAAGATCCAGGGCAAGCTTTACGGCATCATCTGCGGCCACAATATCGACGACCTGGCCCAGGAAGCCATTTATCGCGGCTGCGACGAAGTTTACGTCATCGACTCCCCGCAGTTGGCCTCCTACCGCAACTGGGCCTATACCGAGGCCATCCTGCCCGTCATCGACAAGATTAAGGTGACCATTTTCCTCCTGGGGGCCACCTCCACCGGCCGGGACCTGGCCGGCACCGTGGCCACCCGCCTGAGCACCGGCCTGACGGCCGACTGCACCCAGTTGGACGTGGATCCCGAAACGGGCCTGCTGGACGCCATCCGGCCCGCCTTCCTGGAAAAGCAATTGGCCGTCATCTTGTGCAAGAAGCACCGTCCCCAGATGGCCACCGTCCGGCCCGGCGTCATGGAGCCGGCCGCTCGGGACACCTCCCGCCAGGGCCGGATCATCAAGGAAACCTTTGCCCTGGGCGACGACGACATTCCCATGAAGGTCCTGGCGGTCCACGACGAAGGGGTCGGCTCCGTGGACCTGACCCAGGCCGACGTCATCGTGGCCGGCGGCCGGGGCCTGGGTGAACCCCGCAATTTTGACCTGGTGCGGGAACTGGCCGACACCATGGGCGCCGTCATCGGCGCTTCCCGGCCGGTGGTGGACGCCGGCTGGATCGGCCACGAGCACCAGGTGGGCCAGACGGGCATCACCGTCCGGCCCAAGGTGTATGTGGCCGTAGGCATTTCCGGCGCCATCCAGCACCTGGTGGGCATGCAAAATTCAGATGTGATCATCGCCATCAATCGGGATCCGGCTGCGCCCATCTTCGCCGCCGCCGACTTCGGCATCGTCGGGGATTTGTTCACCATCCTGCCCCTGCTGACCCAAGCCTTGCGGGAAAAGCTGGGTGACCGTGCCGGCGGCTCCTCATCCGGAAACGATCAGGGACAGCAGCCGGTGACGGGAGGCGTGGCCCTTGGCTGACAAATTCGACTGCATAGTGGTCGGGGCAGGCCCCGCCGGCTGCGCGGCGGCCATCACCATGGCCCGAGCCGGCCTGAACGTGGTCATCGTGGAACGGGGCGACTACCCCGGCGCCAAGAACGTCATGGGCGGCATCATGTACCGCCAGCCCACGGAAGAAATCGTGCCCAACTTCTCAGCCGACGCCCCCGTGGAGCGGGGCATCGTCAAGCAGGGCCTCTGGATGCTGGCGGAAGATTCGGCCGTAACCTTCATGTACCAGGGCGGCTCCTGGAGCAAGCCGCCCTACAACGCCTACAGCGTGCTGCGGGCCAAGTTCGACCCATGGTTCGCCCAGCAGGCCGAGGAGGCCGGCGCCTTCCTCATCACCGAAACGACGGTGACCGATTTGATCTGGGAAGGCGGCCGGGTGGTGGGCGTCCAGACCAGCCGGGACCAGGGCGACCTGTACGCCGACGTGGTCATCCTGGCCGAAGGCGTCAACAACTTGATCACCCAGAAGAACCGCCTGGGCGAAGACCTCAAGATGAACGAAGCCGCCCTGGCCGTAAAGGAAGTCATCGCCCTGCGCAAGGGCGTCATCGAGGACCGCTTTAACTTGGAGGACGGCGAAGGGGTCGCCTATGAAGCCCTGGGGGCGGCCACCCGGGGCATGTTCGGGATGGGCTGGCTTTACACCAACAAGGATTCCGTCTCCATCGGCGTGGGCATCGCCGTGTCCCACCTGGTGCAGTCGGGGCTCAACCCCAACGAAGTGCTGGAGTCCTTCAAGAGCCATCCCGCCGTCAAGCCCCTGCTGGAGGGCGGCGAGACCAAGGAGTACAGCGCCAAGCTCATTCCCGAAGGCGGCATCAAGAGCATGCCCCAGGTCTACACCGACGGGCTGCTCATTGTGGGCGACGCCGCCCGGCTGGTGAACGCCGTCCACCGGGAAGGCTCCAACCTGGCCCTCATGTCGGGGAAGATGGCGGCCGAGACGGTCATCGAGGCCAAGGAACTGGACGATTTCTCGGCCCGGGTTCTGAAGGGCTACCACGACCGGCTGAAGGCCAGCTTCATCCTGCAGGACCTGGCCAAGTACGAGAACTTCACCGACTTCTTCGAGCAGAACACCCAGTTCTTCACCCTGTACCCGGAGCTTCTCAACCGGGCCGCCGAGGAATTCGGCATCGTGGACGGCACGCCGAAGAAGGAGAAGCAGGCCAAGATCCTGCAGATGATCAGGGAGAAGAGGCCTTTCTGGCGCATTCTCAGCGATATGGTCCGGCTCAGCCGTGCCCTGGGCGTACCTTGAACTCCCGCCAAGGAGGAAGCCGACATGTCGGAAACCGCCGCCGTCACCCAGCAGATGACGGTAAAGGACAAACTGTACAGCAACCGGTTCAAGCCCGATGACCGGTCCCATCTCATCATCAAGGACCATGACATCTGCCTGACGGAATGCAAGGAGAAGTGGTGCACCCGCTTCTGCCCCGCCGAAGTCTACGAGTGGGAAGACGAAGTGGCCAAGATCATGGTGGGGTACGAGGGCTGCATTGAATGCGGCACCTGCCGCATCGGCTGCCCCTACCTGAACATCGAATGGCTCAATCCCCGGGGCGGCTTCGGGGTGGTCTGGAAGTACGGCTGATTTGATAAGGTAACAGGGGAGGAGAGCCCGGGAGGATCGCCATGGGGAAATTGCAGCAGGAACTATTGACGGCGGCTCAGACCATCACCAAGGACTTCTTGCTGGGCCACCCCATCTTTGCTCCCTACCGGGAGGAACTGACCATAATTCTTTCAGGCTCGGCGGCGGCGCCTTACGCCGACCGCTACTCGGGCGTGGACCTGGTCATCCTGGGCGGCGAGGAGGCCATCACGGCCATCCGCCGGCAGCTGGCAGCCGGCAACGTGCGCTTCGACCGGGACGGCTTTGCCGTGCTGCCCGATGCGGCCGGCTCTCTGGGCTTCAGGGTGATGTTCACCCTGCGCACCTTCGCCGAAGCCGAAAGGGAACTGGCGGAATACCAGGACTTCGCCATGGTGACCTATCCCCAGGCGCCCGTGGTATACGATCCCCAGGACCGGTACGCCACCTTGGTGGCCGGGCCCGTGGAATACCCCGAGGACGTGCTGGTGGAACTGCTGCGCCGGCGCTATCAAGGCCTGCGTCGGCGCCGGGCCTCCATCGCGTGGAATTTCCGCAGGGGCCAACCCTTCGTCCTCCTGCAGAACCTGGCTTCCCTGCTGGACCATGCCTTGAGCATCTGCTTCTACCTGGACGGGCGGCCCCCGGTGGGGCGCAAGTGGCTCCTGCAGGAAGGCCTGCGCACCACCACGGGCCGCAGGCTCCGGCCCATCATCTTCACCTTGTTCACCAACCTGGGAGATGTGGCCTTGCTGGGCGGCACCCTTAATATCCGGCAAAACCGCCTGTACAGCCTCCTGTCCCAACTGCAGGACCAACTGGAGGAGGCCATCGAGGAAGCGGGCTTCACCGGGGTGCTCCGGGACTCCCGGCAGGCGGGGGACGAAGGGTCGCCGGAGGAGGGCCCGGTGGAAGAGCCCCTGGCTGAAGATGTCCTGGCGGAGGAGGCCATGTCCTAATACGGCGCCGGAGCCGGCGCCGCCTACCAGAGGCGGCCGATGTAGGTTCCCCGGTAGTAGCGGGCTACGATCTCCTCGGCGCTCTTGCCCCGATCGGCCATGACCTTGGCTCCCCACTGGCTGAGGCCTACGCCGTGCCCGTAGCCCTTGCCTTGGAAAACCACGGCGCCGTCTTCCACGGTGATCTCTCTCAGCATGGTGGACTTGAACTGCTCGCCGCCCAGTTCGGCCCTTAGGGCATTGCCGCCCACGTCCACACCGTTGACCGATATGGTGGCCGCCCGGCCGCTGTCGGTCCACCGGGACACCCGCACCGTGCGAGGGGTCCCGGGATCCTTGCCGCTGAGGCGCTCCACCGCCCGGCGCAGGCGGGAGCCGGGCACCCGCATGGTCCAGAACTTCACTTCTTCGGGGATGTCTTCATCCAATTCCCGGTCCACTACAGAAGGAAGATAGTCCAGTTCCGCGTCCACCCCCAGGCCTTCCGCCGGGGTGGTCGTCTGCCCGCCGCTGTAGGCATGGAACCAGGTGCGGGCGAAGCGGCCGTCGTGGACCACCACCTGGCCCCGGGTGTTGGCCACCGCCTGCTCCACCTGTTCGTTGACCCGCTGGGCGTTATATGCTTGGAACTCCCGGTGGTCGGTGGAGGCGTGGGCGTTCCGCTCGGGCACGCCGCCGTCGGCGTCGATGCGCTCCAAGGTGAAGGTGCGGGCGATGATGGCCTGGGCCTCCAGGGCGGCCAGGGGCCAGGCGGGCTCCATCTCCGCCGCCACCACGCCCTTGAGGTACTCTTCCATGTCCATTTCCTCCACCCGGCCCGTTTCGTGGAAGTAGACCCGCAGGCGGGGCTCCCGGCCGGATCCCCGGCTGACGGCCTCGGGCACCGCCGGCAGGGGCCCCCGCTGCAGGGCCGGTGGCCGCCGGGCGGCGGAGAAATAGACCATCAGGCCCAAGGCCAGGACGACGGCCCCCGTGGCGGCCCAGGCCGCCGGGTCCCGGCGCTGCAGCCGGGCCACATATTGCTCCCACCACTCACGCCATGACGGCAAAGTCCTCACCTCGCCGGCGGGCCCGGTCGCAACGGCCTGGGGCCTGGGCCGGCACACCTTAGTCTGCCGGTCCAAGGGCGGGGCCATATTGGAAATGGATGACGCCCATACCCCTCCGTGGTAAAATGACCACTACCAATCCCGCCGGGATGGCTTGCCATGAGGAGGGCTGCGGCAGTGAAGATCTACACCCGCACAGGCGACCAGGGAACGACGGCCCTCTTTGCCGGCGGGCGGGTGGAGAAGGACGACCTGCGGGTGGAAGCCTACGGCACCGTGGATGAGGCCAACGCCGCCATCGGCCTGGCCGTGGCCGCCGCCGGCGGCCATCAAGCCTTGGCGGAGAAGCTGCGGCGGATCCAGCAGGAACTGTTCGACGCCGGGGCCGACCTGGCCGACCCCAGGGCCGTGCCGGGATCCACGGAGCGGCCGCCCATGATCACCGCCCGGCACGTGGAGCGGCTGGAGCAGGAGATCGACGAGACGGAAGCCCGGCTTCAGCCTCTGCGCCGGTTCATCCTGCCCGGGGGCACGGAGCTGGCCGCCCGGCTGCACATGGCCCGGACCATCGTCCGCCGGGCCGAGCGGCGGGTGGTGACCGCCGCCGCCGCCCACCCGTTGAACCCCGAGATCGTACGCTATTTGAACCGGTTGTCGGATTTGCTGTTTGTGCTGGCCAGGCTGGCCAACCAGGCCGAGGGGACCGGCGACATATCGTGGCAGCCGGCCCCGCCGGAAGCCTGAGGGCGGCCGGGACGACGCCCGGGAGCAGGGATGTCATGTTCAGCGAATATATTCCCCGCCACTGCACCCAATGCGGCACACCTCTGGTTTCCCGCTGGATCATGGAAGAGGAGCGGGAGCGGCTGGTCTGCCCTTCATGCCGGTGGATCGCCTATTTGAACCCCAAGGTGGCGGCGTGCACCATCCCGGTGGACGCCGACGGGCGCATCCTGCTGGTGAAGCGGGCCATCGAGCCCGGCTACGGCTTGTGGGTCATTCCCGGCGGCTATGTGGATCTGGGGGAGACGGTGCGGGAGGCCGCCATCAGGGAGACGTACGAGGAAACGGGCGTCCGGGTCCAACTGGAGCAGTTGGTGGATGCCTATTCATATCCCGATTCGGCGGTGGTGGTAGTGGTCTACGCGGCCCGGATGGTGGAGGGCACGCCCCAGGTGGGCCGTGAATGTCTGGATGTGGCTCTCTTCGACACCAGGGAACTGCCGTGGCAGCACCTGGCCTTTAGGAGCACCAACGAAGCCTTGACGGACTATCTTTCGTCGGGGAACAAGGGCCGGCGGCCGGTGTAGCCTTCCTCAAAAGAATGAAAGTGGGTCACCATCGGCTCCCCTAGGCGCCAGCACAACAGAACTTCCTTGCCCTGGATGATGCTGGGGAAGTCCACCAGCCCCGTCTCGATCTCCTTCAGCAGGCAGCCGGGCCGGTTGATGTCCTCGATGAGGGCGTTCATCCGGTCCACCATCTCGTCGAAAGCCTTCTTGGCCTGCCGGTAGTCGTACTCCATGATCAAGGTGCCGTCTTCCTTGTAGCCTACGGCCTGCAGCTTGCGGATCTCCGTATACTTCTCCCGGGCGCCCCGGTACAGTTCCTGGAGATCGCACAGCTGCCGCTCCAAGATGGGCAGCAGGGCGTTGGCCTCATCGACGGTGAAGTACTTCCGGGCCCGGCGATGGGTGGGCCGGGCGTCGGCAGCCTGGGGCTGCTCGCGACCTTTTCCTTCGGGCATGGCGTCCATCCTTCCTCATGGGCCCGGGACCAGGGCTGTAGGCTCGAACCATGCTACCCCATTGTACTTGTTTACCGCCCATAGGTTCAAATGGGAAGGGGTCCCGGCCCCCCCGCCGGCTCGGATCACTGGTATTCCCTGGGCACCAAAGGCCGCATGACCACCTGGTTGATGATGACGCTCCGGGGAGCCTGGGCGATGTGGAGCACCGTGGCCGCCACATCCTCGGGGCGCAGGGCGTAGGGCTTGGGCGGCGTACCGGCGAAGTCCGTCTGCACCGAGCCCGGGCAGACCACGCAGGCCCGCACCTCGAAGGGCCGAAGTTCTTCCCGCAAGGTTTCCGTCAAGGCAACCATGCCCCACTTGGAGGCGCAGTACCCGGCGCCGCCGGGAAAGGTGGTCAGGCCCGCCACCGAAGCGATGTTGATGATGAGCCCGTCCTGCCGGGCCTTCATCTTGGGCAGCACCGCCCGGCAGCACAGGAAGGCGCCCTTCAGGTTGGCGTCCATCATGTGGTCCCAATGCTCCACGGCCAGTTCTTCCACCGGGGCGTAGTAGCCCACGCCGGCGTTGTTGACCAGGATGTCCACGTGGCCGTGCTCGTCTTCAACCCGCTTCACCAGAGCCGCCACTTGACCGGGGTCGGTGACATCGGTGGGCACGGGCACCACCCGGCCCGGCCCGGGTGCCTCCGCCGCTGCCCGGTCCAGGGCGTCGCGGCTCCTGGCGGCAGCGTAGACTAGGGCGCCCGCTCCCGCCATGGCCGAGACGATGGCCCGGCCGATGCCGCGGCTGGCTCCCGTCACGATGACCGATCGATCCGCCAAGGGTGCCATAGCATCGCCTCCTTCAGAAGCCCAATCCCACACGAGGCGTCCCATCTCCTGCCGGGCTGCCCGGCCCCCCCGAAATGACACCCGGAAGGCGCCCGGAAGCCCCCGGCCGGCACAGTTGACGCCTTCATACCGGTGGGGTAAGATTTTTCCGGCGTTTCATGGCTCGCCCGGAGCCGTTTTTTATTGAAGTTTTCGCACATATCATCAGAACCAACTCCAGCAGGGGGGCAGGAATCGTGTCGGATAGGCCCTCGCGTTATGTCATTGTCGGCAACGGTATTACAGGCACCACGGCAGCTGAGACCATCAAGAAGAATGAGCCTTCCGCCGAAGTTACCCTCATAGGCAAAGAACCTTATCCCCTCTACAACCGCGTAGCCCTACCCCGCTTCCTGAAAGGCCAAGTCCCCGAATCCCGGGTGCTGATGCGTACGGTGGAGCAGCACCAGGAAAAGGGCATTGACCTTATGCTGGAGACGGTGGTGGAGAAGGTAAACCCTGACGACAAGACCGTCCTGCTCCATACGGGCAAGGAACTGCCCTACGACCGCCTGCTGGTGGCGCCGGGGGGCCGGTCCCGCCATTTGTCGGTCCCGGGGGCCGATACCGGCGGGGTTTATTATTTTCAAACGCTGGACGACACCAAGGCCCTGGTGGAGCGCACCCTGACGGCCAAGAGCGCCCTCTCCGTGGGCGGCAGCTACATCGCCTACGAGTTGACCGAGGGCTTCCGCCAGCGGGGTCTCCACACCACGTGGCTCATCCGGGGCAAGCGGTTCCTGCACCGGGTGCTGGACGAAGCCGGCGGCGAGCTGGTGGACCGCATCGCCCGCAAGCACGGGGTGGACGTCATCTACGGTGAGGAAGTGGCCGAGATCGAACATAAGAACGGCACCATCACCGGCGTGGTGACCACCGGCGGCCGCCGTATCGAGTGCGACATGCTGGGCGCCGGCCTGGGCCTCATCATCAACACCGAATTCCTGGAAGGCAGCGGCGTGGAAACCCGGCGGGGCATCATCACCGACGCTAGCCTGCGCACCAACGTCCCCGACATCTACGCCGGCGGCGACGCCGCCGAGTTCTTCGACGTGTTCCTCCAGGACCACAACCTCATGGGCACCTGGAACAACAGCCAGGGCCACGGCCGGGTCATCGCCCGGAACATGATGGGGGCCAACGAGATCTACGACGACGTGCCCCACTACACCACCACCATGTTCCACTCCAACATGACGGCCATGGGCATGACCACCGAGGCCAAGCCCGACCTGGACAGCCTGTCCTGGGTGAACTACGAGACGGAAAACTACCGGCGCCTCTTCTTCGACGGCGACTACCTGGTGGGCGCCGTCCTCATCGGCGACATGAAGCCGCGACGGGACATCATGCAGATGATCAAGGCCCGGGAGCCGGTGGAAAACCGCGAGAAGCTGATGGAAGCCATCGCCCAGATGTAATAGCCGGCTTCCGCCGTCATATGTCTACAGAGGGACCCGGCCGGACCCTAGGGTATGGCCGGGTTCATCATAAGGCGGCGGGGTGACGGCATGGGCGGCGGCGCGGCACGGCCGTCTGCACTCTGGGCGGCCCGCTTGGAAAGCTGGCTCCTCCGGCTGGCCATCATCAGCCTGCTCCTGCTGGTGGTCATCCGAGGGGCGGCCTACAACGATGAAATCGGCCTGTATTTCGGCTACGGCCATTGGCTGGAGGGCGTGGATCCCGCCCTCCGGGGCGACGACCCGGCGGCGGCGGCCTATCTGTCGCCGGCGGGGGCGGAAGTGCTGACCGTCAGCATCATGCTGGTCAACCGGCCGGCAGCCCCCGAGGCACGCCTGGCCATCAACGGCGTCACCGCCGCCACCTTCGCCGATCCCCATGTGACCATCCAGGTCCGGGCCGGGGATGAACTGTGGCTCCACGGCGGGTCCCCGGGGGATGGACCCCTGGTCTTCCGGGTGGTGGACGCCGCGCCCGGCCTGGGCTGGCCCCGGGAGGGCACCCAGGTGGTGCTGCCCGAGGCGGGCGCCGTCCCCTTGGGGCGGGTGGAGCGGCAGCCGCCCTAGGGCGGGGCTCCGGTTGCCTTGCCGCGGCGGCGGGTGGTAGCATATGGGGGTAAGTGCATTGGCGTTTGCCGCCGCCACCGGCCATGAATTGGGGGAGACTACTGGATATGAAGATCTTGCGCGGCCTGCGGGGAGCCACCTCCGTCGCCTCCGACACTGAAGAAGACATTCTGGAAGCGACCAAGGAGCTGCTCCAAGCCCTGCAAGATAAGAACAAGTTTGACCCGTCCGACCTGGTCAGCGTTTTTTTCACCGCCACCCCGGACTTGAACGCCACCTTCCCGGCCATGGCCGCCCGGCAGTTGGGCTGGACATCGGTGCCCATGCTGGGGGCCGTGGAGATGTCGGTGCCGGGCGCCCCGCCGCGGATCATCCGCGTTTTGCTCCACTGCTACTTGGACATCCCCCCGGAAGCGATCGTGCACGTTTATCTCAGGGAAGCCAGGCAGTTGCGGCCCGACTGGGCGGAACGCCAGGGCACCCTCACCTCCTAGGGCTGGGAAGCTGAGGAGCCATGGTCAAGGAAGGCCTCATCGTCGCCATCGACGGACCGGCGGGAGCCGGCAAGAGCACTGTGGCCCGCCGGGTGGCCCAGGCATTGAATTATTTGTACCTGGATACGGGCGCCATGTACCGGGCCGTGGCCCTCAAGGCCCTTCAGACGAAGGTGGACCCGGAGGACGAGGAGGCCCTGGCCAGGCTGGCCCGGGAGACGGAGATCAGCCTGGCGGCCCGAGACGACCGGGTGGTGGTGCTCATGGACGGCCGGGATGTGTCCGACCAAATCCGGGATCCGGCGGTGGGCGCCATCGTGGCCCGCATCGCCGGGTTCCCCGGTGTGCGCCGGGAACTGAGCCGCAAGCAGCGGGAACTGGCCCTGCGGGGGAGCACCGTTTTGGAGGGGCGGGACACCGGCAGCCACGTGGTGCCCGAGGCCCATGTGAAGATTTTTCTTACGGCCGACCCGGAGGAGCGGGTGCGACGCCGGCATCGGGAGCTCCAGGCCCGGGGATACGGCACCGATATGGAGACGGTTTCCCAGGAGATCGCCCAGCGGGACCTGCTGGACACCACCCGGGCGGTGGCGCCGCTGGTCCAGGCCCCGGGGGCCCATGTCATCGACAGCACCCATCTGAGCATCGACGAAGTAGTAGACAGGATCATCGACCTTTGCCGCACGGCCCAGACCAACCATACGTCGTGAGAGGGGCCCTAGGGCGTGTACTTGTACCGGACGGTGCGCTGGCTGGTGGACAAAGTAATGCGGCTGCTCTTCTGGTTCCGGGTGTACGGCCGGGAAAACGTGCCGGCCGACGGACCGGTGGTGGTCTGCGCCAACCACCTTTCCTGGTGGGATCCCTTCGCCGTGGGGGTGGGCGTGCCCCGCATCCTCTATTTCATGGCCAAGGTGGAGGCTTTCAGCTACCCTATCATCGGGCCCTTGCTGCCCAAGGTGGGAGCCTTCCCCGTGCACCGGGGCACCGCCGACCGGCAGGCCTTGTCCACCGCCTTGAACAAGCTGGCCGAGGGAAAAGCGGTGGCCATGTTCATCGAAGGAACCCGGAGCCGCACCGGCGAACTGCTGCCTGCATATCCTGGGGCTGCTTGGCTGGCCACCCGGCAGCGGGCGCCCATTTTGCCGGTGGCCATCAAAGGCCAATGGCGGCTGTTCCGGCCCGTCCGGGTGTACATTGGTGAGCCCTTTGAATTAGAGGAATATTACGGTCAGAAGGTGAACAGTAACGAATTGGCACAGGCCGGCCAAAAAATCATGGATCGCATCCAGGAGTTGCTGGCCGACGAGCATGCCTAAACACCCGAACGGGAAGCTCGGCCGTTAAAAAAGCCGGAATGAGTCGTCGTCGGGGTTGGGAAAGGGAGGTTTTTGTCCTATGGAGGGCAACATGGAAAACGACCGTCAAGACCAGGTGGAGCAGCAGCAGGGGGTTGAGGAATCCGCGGCAGCCGCGGAAGCTACTGCAACCGATGCCGCTGACGGGGCGACGACCCCGGACGCCGGTGGTGATGCCGGTGTCGTCCACTCGGAGGAGGCGGTTCCCGCCCCGGAGACGGACAGCAGCGAGACCACGGTAGAAGCGCCTGCGGCCGAGGCTGACCAGCCGGAAGAAACCGCCGCCCAAGTCGAAGAGAGTGGGGAACAGCAGCCGGTGGTCGACGTCAAGGAGATCCGCACCGGCGACGTGCTCAAGGGCACGGTGATCCAGGTGCGGGACGACCACCTGCTGGTGGACGTGGGCATCAACGCCGACGGCGTGGTGCCCTTGTCCGAACTGACCCTGGGGCCGCGGCAGAAGCCGGCCGACGGCTTCCAGGAGGGCCAGGAGATCTACGTCCAGGTGTTGAGCATCGACGACCGGGACGGCGTCGCCCTCCTAGTGAGCGAGCGGCGGGCCCGGGCCCAGCGGGCCTGGCAGGTGCTGGAAGAGGCTTTGAACGAAAAGACCATCATCACGGCGCCCGTGGTGGAAGAAGTCAAGGGCGGCCTGGTGGTGGACGTAGGGGTGCGGGCCTTTATGCCTGCCTCCCATGTGGACAGGGGTTACGTCAGCGACCTGTCCCAGTATGTGGGCAAGAATGTGCGGGCCCGGGTCATCGAGCTGGACAAGAGCAAGAACCGGGTCATCCTGTCCCAGCGGGTCGTGCTGGAGGAAGAGCACCAGAAGCAGCGGTCCGAAACGTGGGCCAACCTGGAAGAGGGCCAGATCCGCACCGGCGTGGTCAAGGGCCTGACGGACTTCGGCGCCTTCATCGACCTGGGCGGCGTGGACGGCCTGCTCCACGTGTCGGAGATGGCCTGGGGCCGGGTGGAGCACCCCAGGGATGTGGTGCAGGAAGGCCAAGAAATCCAGGTGATGGTGCTGAAGGTTGACCGGGAGCGGGAGCGGGTCAGCCTGGGCCTCAAGCAGGTGCTGCCCGATCCGTGGATCGGCATCGAGGAGCGCTACACCGAAGGGGCCATTGTCCAAGGCCGGGTGGAGCGCATCGCGCCCTTCGGCGCCTTCGTCCAAGTGGAGCCCGGCGTAGAGGGCCTGGTCCACATCAGCCAGATGGCCGACCACCGGGTGAGTTCCGCCGATGAAGTGGTCAAGGAAGGCGACGTCGTCCACGTCAAGATTTTGAAACTGCAGCCCGAGGAACGCCGCATCAGCCTGAGCCTGCGGGAAGCCCGGCGGGATCTGGGCCAGCTGGAGTCGGCCCGGCGGGAGCGGGCCTCCGGCCAGGAGGGCGGTCAGAAGCCCGCCGCCGAGAGCCGCGCACCGCAGCGGCGGTCCCAGCCCCGTTCGGCGCCCCGGACCGTATCGGCGCCCCGGGAGGTGTCCCATAGGGACAACGGCGGCGAGAACATGACCCTGGGCGAGATGTTCGGCGACCTGCTGGAGGAGACGAAGGAACGCCTGGAGCAGGCCGCCGGCCAGGGCGACCAGCAGGCGGCCGCGGCGGAGGACGACGCCGATGAGGTCGCCGGGGCTGAAGCCGCCGGCGATGTGGCCGGCGACGCCGCCGCCGAGGTGGCGGCCGCCGCCCCCGAAGACGGCGACAGCGAACCCGCGGGCGAGGCAGAAGAAACAACCGAGGCTTAAGGGCCCGGGAGGCCCCCGCCGTCGCCGGGGGCCGCATGGGACGGCCCGCCGGGAGGGCACACTGCCCTATGGGCAGGTGAGTCCTCCGGTGACGGTCCAGTCCCTTCTGTTCCACGGCATTGCCTTGGGGTTCGCGGCAGGCTTCGCCGCTCGCCTGTACTTGTTGCGGGTTGATTACCGCCAATATCCCAGTCTGCCCCACAACCATGTGAGCCATTTGGCCTTCGGCGGCATCGCCGCCGCCGTGGGCGCGGTGGCGGTGCCCGCCCTTCTGGAGAAGGAGTTCACCGCCGTCACCTTTCTGGCCCTGGCCGCCACCCAGTTCCGGGAGATCCGGGACATGGAGCGGACGACCCTCCAGGCCTTGGAGGCGTACCTGCTGGTGCCCAGGGGCGCCGACTACATCGAAGGCATAGCCGTCGTCTTCGAGTCCCGCAACTACCTGGCCATGGCGGCGGCCCTGCTGGTCAGCGCCGCCACGGTGCTGGTGGGGGCCTGGTGGGCCGGGGTGCTGGCGGCCCTGGTGGTGCTGCCGTGGATCTACTCCCTGCGGCAGGGCAAAGTGGTGGGCGACCTGGCTGAAGTGCGGCCGGCCGCCCTGCGCTTTGAAGGTCCGTCCTTGTACGTGGACCATATCTTTTTAATGAATGTGGGCACGGCGGCCCAGCGGGAGCAGATTGAAAAGTACTCTATGGGCCTGATCATCGAGCCCCGCCGTTCCAGCGGTCGGGACAAGCTGGCCCATCCGGGGCAGCGCCAGGCCATCCTCCACGAGGTGACGGCGGCCCTGGGAACCCACCAGGAAATCGCCGAGCCGGAGTTGACGGCCATGGCCCGGAAGGATGCCGATACCGGCGCCCTGGGCATTGTAGTGGCCCCCTTCACCCGGGACGTGGCCGTGGCCATCAAGGCCGCCGCCAACACGCCGCTGCTGGAGAGCGCCCGGGGCAGCCATCCCCGCTGGGCGGCCCCCGTGGGGGCCGGTCCCCGGCAGAAGGCGGGGGACGCCGGCCGTGGCTGACATGGGCCCCCTCCGGGCGGAAAAGATCGTGGCGGTAGTCACCACCGACAAGGAGAAGGTCACGGGAGGCGGGGTGCCCGTCTTCCTGGCCGGCGACCGGCAGGAGGCGGAGAACACGGCCCTGCTCATCGCCCGCATCATGGGGGCCATGGTCCACGACCTGGAAAACGGCTGCCTGCTGGTTGTAGTTCATTGAACAGGCATATGGGATTGGGGCAAAGGAGGCCGGCCGATGGCGAATGCATCCACCCTGCCCGTTGTGGCCATCGTAGGTCGGCCCAACGTGGGCAAATCCACCCTCTTCAACCGCATCATCCAGCAGCGCCATGCCATCGTCCAAAAGACGCCGGGGGTGACCCGGGACCGGATTTACGCCGAGGCCGAGTGGCAGGGGCGCTCCTTCCTCCTGGTGGATACGGGAGGCTTGGTGCCCGGGGGAGAGGACCCCTTTTCTTCCGCCATCAACCGCCAGGTGGAGGCGGCCCTGGCGGAAGCCCACGTCATCATCTTCGTGGTGGACGGGCGCCAGGGGCTGCTGCCCCACGACATGGAACTGGCCCAGTGGCTGCACCGGCAGGGCAAGCCGGTCATCGTGGCGGTGAACAAAGTCGACCACCCCAGCCATCAGGATGCCGTCCAGGAGTTTTACAGCCTGGGCTTCGGCCATCTCCTGGGCATCTCGGCGGAGCACGGCTCGGGCACCGGCGACCTGCTGGATGCGGTGATCGCCCTGTTCCCCCCGGGAATGGGCGAAGGGCCGGAAGCCCCCGAGGGCGAGGCCGAGTTCCATTGGGCTGATGATGACGAAGACCTGGAAGACGAAGAGGGGGAGGAGCCGGTCTACGACGGCCAGGAAGGGCCGGCGGGCCCCATCCGGGTGGCGGTCCTGGGCCGCCCCAACGTGGGCAAGTCCTCCCTCCTGAACCGCCTGCTGGGGCAGGACCGGTTCATCGTCAGCCCCATCGCCGGCACCACCCGGGACGCCGCCGACGTCCGCTGGACCCATCCCGATGCCGGCGAGTTCGTCTTCGTGGATACGGCGGGCATGCGGCGCCGGTCCAGGATCAAGGATTCCATCGAGTACTACAGCACCCTGCGGGCCCTGGCCGCCTTGCGCCGGGCCGACCTGGCCCTGCTGGTGCTGGACGCCCGGGAACTGTTCACCGACCAGGACAAGACCATCGCCGCCGAAATCGACCGCCGGGGCCGGGGGGCCATCATCGTGGTCAACAAATGGGACCTGGCCCCCGAGGATGCCGACCCCGATGAGGTGCGGGAGCAGATCTACAAGGATGCGCCCTTCTTCGCCTACGCTCCCGTAGTCACCACCTCGGCCCTGACGGGCCAGGGGGTGGACCGGCTGCCGGGCTTGATGCAGGCGGTGGCCGCCGGCCACCGGCAGACCATATCAACCGCGGCCCTCAACCGGGTCCTGGGGGAGGCGGTGTTCGACAACCAGCCCCCGGCCGTCAAAGGGCGGCGCCTGAAAATCCGCTACGCCACCCAGACCCGGCGGCAGCCGCCCACCTTCACCTTGTTCGTCAACGACCCCCGGCTGGCTGACCCCACCTACCTGCGCTACCTGGAGCGGCGCCTGCGGGAAGCCTTCGACCTGACGGGCACCCCCATCCGCCTGCGCCTGCGTTCCTCCTCGTAAGAAGGCGCTCCCGGCACCCCGGACGAGCGGTTATATTCCCCATCCCGGCTCTATATACATGGAAGCGTCGGGGGCTTGCCTGCATGATTGACGCGTAGGCAGTGCCTGTAGTGCCTGCGAAGGAGGGACGAGGGCGTGACATCAATGGATGTGATCCAAGACCTGGCTACGCGCACTGCCGGTGATGTGTTTATCGGCGTTGTCGGGCCGGTGCGAACTGGCAAATCCACCTTCATCAAAAGGTTCATGGAGCAGTTGATCATTCCCCGCATTGCCGACGACGACGCCCGCCGCCGCGCCGTGGACGAACTGCCCCAGAGCGGCGCCGGGCGGACGGTCATGACCGTGGAGCCGAAATTCGTGCCCGACGAGGCGGTGGCCATCACCGTGGGCGAGGGGCTTACGGTCAGAGTGCGCCTGGCCGATTCCGTCGGTTTTCCCGTGCCGGGAGCCAAAGGCTATGACGAGGAAGACGGGCCCCGCATGGTGATGACCCCCTGGTCCGAGGAGCCCATGCCCTTTGAAGAAGCAGCGGAGGTGGGCACCCGGAAGATCATCACCGACCACTCCACTCTGGGGGTGATCGTCACCACCGACGGCAGCATCGGCGACCTGTCCAGGGACGCCTTTGTGGACGCCGAGGAGCGGACGGTGCGGGAAGTCCAGGCGGTGGGGCGGCCCTTCGTGGTCGTCCTCAACTCCATCCGGCCCCGCACGGCCTACGTGCGGGAGCTGGCCCAGGAACTGTCGGACCGGTACGGGGCGCCGGTGCTGCCCCTGAACGTGGCCACCGCCGGCGAGGCCGACATGACCATGGTGCTGCTGGAACTCCTCTACGAATTCCCGGTGACGGAGTTCAACGTCCACCTGCCCCCGTGGCTTCAGGAACTGGATGCCGACCACTGGCTGCGGCGGCGCTATGAGGACGCCGTAGCAGGGGCCGTGCAGGGGGTGCAGCGGCTCCGGGACGTGGAGGCCGCCGTGGCTTCCCTGGACCAGGCGGAGTTCTTGGAAAAGGCCACCCTGGCCGGCGTGGACATGGCCACCGGCGTGGTCAGCGTGGTGCTGACGGCCCCCGAGGAACTGTTCTGGCAGGTGGCCGAGGAAATTTCCGGCTTCAACATCAGCGGCAAGGAGGTGCTGCTGCGGCTCCTGCGGGAGTTGAGCGAGGCCAAGCGGGATCACGAGAAGTTCGGCAGCGCCCTGCGGGATGCCCGGGAAACGGGCTTCGGCCTGGTCACGCCCTCCATAGAAGACATGACCTTCGAAGAGCCGGAACTCATCCGCAAGGGCAACCAGTTCGGCGTGCGCCTCCGGGCCACCGCCGCCACCTTCCAGTTCATGCGGGCCGACGTGTCCAGCGAAGTGACGCCCATCATCGGCACCGAGAAGCAGTCGGAGCAGCTGGTCAACTACTTGATGGAGAAGTTCGAGGACGATCCCCGCAAGATATGGGAGTCGGACATCTTCGGCAAGCCCCTCAGTGATCTGCTGCGGGAGGGCATCCGGGATAAAATCATGGCCACTCCCGCCAACGCCCAGGCCAAGCTGCGGGAGACCCTGGAGCGCATCATCAACGAGGGCAGCAGCGGACTGATCTGCATCATCATCTAGCAGCCCCGGCCCCCTTTGCCACCCCGACATGATTCAGGGCCCGCACCGTGCGGGCCCTAATCATTGGCGGGGGAGAGGGGAATGCCCGTGCTATAATCGATTTACACTTTTTGCTGTGAAAGAGGGCAGCCCATGGGGCTCACCGTGGCAATCATCGGCGCCGGCCGCGTGGGCACCGCCGTCGGCAGCCTGCTGCACCGGGCGGGCTATGAAGTCGGCGGGGTGGTCAGCCGTTCCCTGCCCCGGGCGGAAGAAGCCGTGGCCATCATAGGCGGCGGCAGGCCGGCCATTGATGTGGCCAAGGCCGTGGCCGGCGCCCACATCGTGTTCTTGACGGTGCCCGACCAGCACATAGCCGCCGTGGCAGCAGAGGCGAGGGCGGCGGCGGGCGGCTCCCTCCAGGTCATGATCCATGCCAGCGGCGTACTCCCGGCCTCGATCATGGGCGGCGGCAGCGGGGACAAGCCCATCGGCCTCCTGTCCCTGCACCCCATGCAGTCGGTGGCCGACCGGCGCCGGGGCGCCCAGGTGCTCCAGGGCGCCTACTGGGGCCTGGAGGGCGATGAAGAGGCCTACCCCCTGGGGGAGCGGCTGGTGCGGGCCATGGGCGGCATTCCCCTGTTCATCAAGCCCGGCGGCAAGGGGCTGTACCATGGGGCGGCCTGCATCACCAGCAATTATCTGGTCAGCCTCATGGACATGGGCCTGCGCCTCATGGAGGAGGCGGGCATTCCCCGGGACCGGGCCCTGCCGGTGCTGGCCCACTTGATGAAGGGCACCATGGCCAACATGGAGGCCATGGGCGTGCCCGCCGCCTTGACGGGTCCCATCGAGCGGGGCGACACCGGCACCATCGCCCGCCACCTGGAGGCCATGGCCCAGGCGCCCGGAGGGCGGGGACCGGTGACGGTGGAAGACCTTTACCGGCGGCTGGGCCTGTACACGGTGGAGCTGGCCCGGGGGAAAAGGGCGGCTCAAGGGGAAAACGGAAACATAGAGGAACGGCTGCAGCAGATTGCAGACCTTTTGGAAGGGAGACCGGCCTATGCAGGCGGGGGAGGCGAAGCCGACCCAGGGAACTGACGGCGCCCTGCAGGAAAAGGTGACGGTGCCGGGCATCCGGGCCATGAAAGGCCGAACCCGCATCACCGTGCTCACCGCCTACGACGCCATCACCGCCCGCCTGGTGGACCAGGCGGGAGTGGACATTATCCTGGTGGGCGACTCCTTGGGCATGGTGGTGCTGGGCTACGACACCACCCTGCCCGTGACCATGGAAGACATGATCCACCACACCCGGGCCGTGCGGCGGGGCGTGAAACGGGCCCTGGTAGTGGCCGACATGCCCTTCGGCAGTTTCCAGGGGAGCGTGGACCGGGCCGTGGACAACGGCGTCCGTCTACTCAAGGAAGGCCGGGCCGACGCCGTGAAGCTGGAAGGAGGCCGCCGGGTGGCCGAAGCAGTGGAGCGCATGGTGGAGATGGGCATTCCCGTCATGGGCCACGTAGGGCTGACGCCCCAGTCGGTGAAGGAGTTCGGCGGCTTCAAGGTCCAGGGCCGGGAGGAAGCGGAGCGCCGGCGTCTGCTGAACGATGTGCAGTCCCTGGCCGAGGCCGGCGTCTTCTCCATCGTGATCGAGGGCGTGCCCGCCGCCCTGGCCGCCGAACTGACGGCCGCCGCGCCCGTGCCCACCATCGGCATCGGGGCGGGGCCCCAGTGCGACGGCCAGGTGCTGGTGCTCCACGACATGCTGGGCATGGTGCAGGATTTCAAGCCCAAGTTCGTCAAGCGCTACGCCGACGTGGCGGGCATCGCCATCGATGCGGTGCGCCGCTACTGCGATGAAGTCCGCAGGGGTGAATTCCCCGGCGAAGAACACCTTTACGATTGAAATCCCCGTTATATAAAATCCGGTGAATCCAACGGCGCAGGCTGGGGGGCAGGTGCAAGGGATATGGCAAATTTGGATGGGGCTGTGCAAGACGCGGGCATACCGGTGGCTGTGACCGTAGAAGAGGTGAGGGAGGCGGTGGCCGCCGCCCGCCGGGCGAGCAAGACCATCGGCCTGGTGCCCACCATGGGCGCCCTCCACCGGGGGCACACCACCCTCATCGATACCGCCGCAGCCCAGTGCGATTTCGTGGTGGTGTCCATCTTCGTCAATCCCCTCCAGTTCGGCCCCACGGAAGACTTGGACCGGTATCCCCGCACCTTGGACCGGGACGTGGTCCTCTGCCGGGAGCACGGGGCCCATCTGGTCTTCGCCCCCACGGACCGGGCGATGTACCCCAAGCCCCAGCGGACCTACGTGAACGTAGAAAAGCTGACCGACGGCCTGTGCGGCGCCTCCCGGCCCGGCCATTTCCGGGGCGTCACCACCGTGGTGGCCAAGCTGTTCAACATCGTCCTGCCCGACCGGGCCTACTTCGGCGAGAAGGATTACCAGCAGCTGGTGGTGGTCCGGCGCATGGTGGAGGATTTGAACTTCCCCGTGACGGTGGTGGGGGTGCCCACGGTGCGGGAAGAGGACGGCCTGGCCCTCAGTTCCCGCAATCAATACTTGACCCCGGAGGAACGGCAGGCCGCCCTGTCCCTGTCCCGGGGCCTGCAGGCGGCCCGCCGGGCCCTGGAGGCAGGCGAGCGGGATCCCCAGGTGCTTATCGACCTGGTCCGCGCCGAACTGGCCAAGGAGCCCCTGGTGCGGGAGGACTACGTCAGCGTCGTTGACGGTTTTACCTTGGAGCCCTTAATCTATGGACGGGAACCGGGGTCGGAGGGCGCCGGCGGCGAACCCCAGGAACCCCCGGGGCCCATCGTAGTGGCCGTGGCTGCCCATGTGGGCCAGGCCCGGCTCATCGACAACCTGATCTACCGCGAAGACCAGCCCGCCTAATCCCGGCGGGCACGACCAGAAGGAGGGGGGATGACGATGCTGCGCTCCATGTGCAAGTCGAAGATCCACCGTGCCACCATTACCGACGCCAACCTGCACTATGAAGGAAGCATCACCATCGATGAGCAGCTGATGGAGCTGGCCGACATCTTGCCCTTCGAAAAGGTGCAAGTAGTCAACGTCAACAACGGCAGCCGCCTGGAAACCTACGTCATCCCCGGCCCGGCCGGCGGGGGGGACATCTGCCTCAACGGCGCCGCCGCCCGCCTGGGCGCCAAAGGCGACATCGTGATCATCATCTCCTACATGCTGATGCCCGACGACCAGGCCCGGAACTACCAGCCCAAGATCGTGCACGTGGACGCCGGCAACCGACCTGTCCAATCCCCGTAAAACATATGGTGTTTTGAAAGCAAATCGGGCTTTCTTTCTCCTGGGGCCCATACCCTGCCCGTGAAGTGGCGGGATACGAAGCCGTCATCGTCGAGCAGCCTGCCGTGCTCTATCGAACATTTTCGATCCTACTGCCCGCTGAGGCAAAAAAAGAAGCCCCGCAACACTGCGGGGCTTTGCGTGTCGGGCTGCCGGGATTTGAACCCGGAAGAGGTGGCCGCCTGCCCACGCTAGCAATGCCTGCTCCGCAGTTTTTCCAATGAAAATTTTTTTCACGTACTTTAAGCTCCCCCTCCCTGCGGCGTCCTGAAGGAAATTTCACTTGGCCATGGAACTTCTCTCTATCCAAAATCATTCAAAACATGCTCATCGGCATTGCCGGTTTCCTAGGACTCCTCCTCATCTTGTCCACCGTAAATCCGGCAGATTTGCCACGATGCAGCCGGAGGGCGCCATGTACGTTCGCGAACCATTGCCTCATTCCAGACCGTTCGTTTTTCATGTGCTTTTCGTCATCATCGTGCTGGTCGGATTCTTGCCGTTCTCGACAGCGTCGGCTTTCGAGGGAAGCGGCGAACCTCCTCACATCTTCATGGAGGGGTGGCCGACCGGCGAGGCTGACGAGCCACGCCAGATTATCGTGCATCGTGAAGGCGGATTTTTCGCACTTCGATCAGCTTCCTTCCCCATGCGCATCTTGGCTTCCCAGTCGTTCCGGCAAGGAAAAACGGATGTCATCACGACCTTGGTGGAAGTCGACGACGATGTCGATTTGGCCGCCGCGATCCAGGAAATCGAAGCGCAGCCCGGCGTCCTTTACGCGGAACCGAACTATCCAGTCTACCTTTTTGCTGCACCATATCCGAATGACTATTATTTTTCTGATCAGTGGGGCATGGCCCCGTACGATGGAGAGTACGCTTTCGGCGTGTCGGCTCCAGGCGCGTGGGCATTATATGAGAAGTCCGACAAGAAGCGCGACGACCCCGTCATCGTGGCCGTCATCGATTCGGGCGTGGACGTCAATCATCCCGATCTCCAAAACCGCGTCACGAACTATGGTGTCCAGATCATCGGCGGCGAGATCTCAACAAAGCGTGAAGATTATTCCCTCGATCTATCGGGTCACGGCACCCACGTCGCCGGCATCATTGCCGCTGAAACGAACAACGACATCGACATTGCCGGCGTGGCCGGCGAGGCAAACGTAAAGATCTTGCCCGTAAAAACGTTTTCCTTGACAACCGGCACACTTTTCGATATCGCCGCCGGGATCCGCTGGGCTGTTGATAACGGCGCCGACGTTCTCAACCTCTCCTTTGGATCGCTCATGCTCACCCAGACCCAAGCGGACGCAATCCAATACGCCATCGACAACGGCGTGATCGTCGTAGCCGCCGCAGGCAACAATCGAAGCCGTGTTGACCGGGTCTACCCGGCGGCCTACCCCGGCGTCATCACCGTAGCGGCTATCGAAGACGACGGGGCCATCGGCTCCTTCAGCAACTATGGCCCGCAAATCGACCTGGCCGCGCCGGGAGTCAACATCTTAAGCACAATTCCTAGTGGGGGATACGCCGATCATACAGGCACGTCGATGGCCACCCCCTTTGTCGCAGGGGCCGCGGCGCTCCTCTTGGCGGCCGACAAAACTCTTACGCCCCAAGCAGTGTATCAACGGCTGATCGACCATGCGGTCGACCTCGGGCCGGCGGGGCATGATCCCGATTTCGGATACGGCTTGCTCAACGTGGAAGTGGCGCTGCGCGATGCTATGGCGGCTGAGCCCGTGATCACATTAACCAGCCCCTTCCCCGGCACGACAATCGTCGGAACGACAACCGTAACCGCACAGCTTGCGCAGCCGGATCAGGTGAGCCGGGTTGCGTTTTACCTCGACGACGAAGACAACCTGATCCGAGCAATAACCGACGAGATCACGGGCTCTCTTTCGTTTTCCTGGACACCGCACGTCGACTCGCCCGGCTTGCCGGATGGGTCGTATACGTTGTACGCGGCTGCGTACGATGAAGAAGGCAAGCCATTGGGCAGCGATTCCGTAGACATCGAAATCCAGCGAGAAGAACAATCCGGGCTGCTCTTGCACATCGAACCGCCCTCGTCCGATGGGACACCCGGCAGAGCCGTAGCAGCACAAGTGACGGTCTACGATGTAAAACGTCACAATGGACAGCCGATCGAAAAAATGAAAGTAGCCTCGGATAAGACCGACATGGAGGGCGACCTGTATCTTCCCGACCTGCCGATGGGCAAGGAATACCTCATTGTGGCCAACGGGACGATCATCCGGAACGCTTCGGATGGAAACGACCAAGGGGATGGAAAAGGCCAAGCGGAAGAATGGTTTTTCTATACGCGCACCATCGATACAGCCGATCCGGCTCAGCGCGGTCGGCTGACGATTGATGGAGAACATGCCCTCGCTGTGATCCCCCGCGTCATCAAGGACGATGAGGAATTCATACCCAGCTCCGGCCAACTTTGGATTGTGAAAGATGATGACGACATCACCTTTGCGGCGACCGGATCACGGTGGGATCCGAACCTTGACACCGGCAAGATGAAGTTTTGGGTCGATCCGGGCACCTATACGTTCATTCTGGCTGGCAACGAGCAGGGCGATGCCTATTTTCTCACCGCTCCGGACCGGCAGGTGACAGCAAACAACACGAACGTGCGCTTCGAGGCAGGGAACTCGATCGAGATGAAGGTTCCCGACCAGCATTTTGTTGAAAGGCTCCGGGTGACAATCGAGGAAAAGGATACGTGGGACTACGTTACCACATCCACGTATTGCGTAATTTGTGAGATCGATTTGCAAGAGCGACTTTATCTCGCTCCCGGCGAATACGATGTGTCGTTCCAAATCATCTATGAAACCGACGAGAACAATCGATGGACGTATACGTTGCACCCGGTTGACGGCCAGGGGGAACGCGTGCCGTGGCACGTTACGCCCGCATTGGACAGCGTTGCCTTTGACGGCGAGTACACGGCCTCTTTCGCCATGGCGCCCGGCTACCCGAAAGGGGAAAGTTTCCACTTTGATGTTCTGATAACGACAACCCATGAAGGACAAAGTTACCGGATCGCACAGATGAGTCATCGTGATCTCTCGGCAGCAACGGACGTGTCCATCCGTAGAGTCGTTCCCGGCAGCCAAGAACTCGAGGACGTCGAGAATCCGTTCCGGAGTATGGTGGCAAGAGCTGACGCCGTCACGGGTGTATTTGACACGTCGAAGGTACTTGAGGGAACGTATGTTCCGTATCTAAAAATCCCGCTGGGCCCGCTGGGCGGGAACAAGGTTCTTGACGCTGAAGGTCCGGCTTTCGACGTAACGCAATCCGGCGATCGTGCGTTGAGCAGGATCGAAGTTGTCGCTCCTATTGATGTATGGGATTCCTTACCGGAACTCAGACTATACGAAGTGATCGACGGTGAGTTTCAGCTTGTTCATACCGGTTTTGGTTTCAATTTTAACGATCCGGATGTTG
>DATGRI010000021.1 GCA_035303785.1 Sphingobacteriaceae bacterium | reverse complement strand
TCGATGGTGTCGGTGCCTTGGGTAATGACCACCCCTTGAGCACCACCGGCCACCGCCTGCTCGATTTCACCGGCTAAAGCCACCATGTCGTCCAAAGTCAACTGGGTGCTGGGCACGTTGCGGAAAGAACGGGCTTCTATATCTGCAACGCCCGCCAGCCCGGGCACAGCCGCCACCAAATCGGCGGCGGTCAAAGAGGGCTGCACCCCCGCGTCCCCTTGGTTTTTGGTCATGGCGATGGTGCCCCCGAGGGCGAGAACGACGATCTTGGGCAGCAAGGCGCATCCGGCCTTTCCTGGGTGATGGGCGGCTGCGGCTGAATCAAGCCGCCGCTCCACGGGGAAATATATCACAGTACGCTCCCCATCCCTGTTCGTGTCGAAATTTCGCGAAAAGTGACGAAAAGAGAGGAGGTCAATTCGACAGACGGCCATCCTCAGTATGGCTAAAATCTTAGACACTCCAGGACAAGCTGGGCGCGGACCCGGCTGCCAAAGGAAGGGAGTTGGCACGTATGGTCGACAAGGATGACCTTCGGGAAGCCATCTTGGAAGCCAAGGAAGAAAAGGGATTGACGTGGGAGCAGATCGCCAACGCCATCAACCGGAGCCCGGTTTACGCCGCCATGCTTTGCTACGGCTACGGCGCCGCCACTGAAGAGGAGGCTTCGGCCCTCATCAACCTGCTGGGCCTGCCGGCGGAAGCCCGGCGGGATCTCATGGCGGCCCCCCACCGGACGCCGGTCCAGCCGTGGCCGCCCACGGATCCCTTCGTCTACCGGTTCTACGAGGTGATCCTGCTCTACGGCCCCGTGCTCAAGGATGTCTGCCACGAGATGTTCGGCGACGGCATCATGAGCGCCATCGACTTCTTCATCGACATTCAGAAGGTGAAGGGTGAAGAGGGCGAGGACCGGGCCAAGATCACCTTCGACGGCAAGTGGCTGGTGTACCGGAAGTTTTAAGGCCGACCGACGCCGGCGGACCGCGGGCCTACCCCTGTCTTCCGGCAGGGTGGGCCCGCGGTTCCCTTTTCATGGGATTGTTTGTCAACCGGTTGCACTTCTCCGATAAGGGGTTGTATTGGCCATGCGCGCGTACTTGAGCCAGTTCAAAGGCAAGGAAACGGTCTCACCGGCTCCCTATCCGAAACTTTCGGAAGCGGCCGTTTCCGGGCTGGGCGGCCTGATCCTCATCAGCCTGCTGGCCCTGATCCACTTCAACTGGGGCGCCCTGGACATCTTCTTCCTGCCCTTCGGCGCCTCGGCGGTGCTGGCCTTCGGCGCCCCGGCGGCCCCCTTCTCCCAACCCCGCAACATCATCGGCGGCCACTTTCTGGCAGCCACCGTAGGCTTCATCGTGTTCAACATCTTCGATCACAGCGCCTGGTGGGTGCTGGGCCTGGCCAACGGCCTGGCCATCGCCGTCATGGTGGCAACCAAAACGGTGCACCCGCCCGCCGGCGCCACTTCCCTGGCCCCCGCCGTGTCGGGCATCACCAATCCCATGTGGCTGCTGCGCCCGGTGCTGGCCGGCGCTGTGGTCATCGTGCTGGTGGCCCTGATTTACAACAACGTCTGGGGCCGCATGGGCCGGGAAGCCCGGAAGTACCCGGCCTTCTGGGTTTGAAGCCCCGAATTTACAGGGGCGGCACTACCTCCAAATCGAAGAGGTTGTGCTGCTTCATCAAGTTGATGAGCTTGACGGGATACTGGGAGTCGGTGGCGTAGCCGGCCCGGCGCAGCGCCCAGGCTCCCTGGATGCCGTCGTGCATCACGGCCCGGAATTGTTCGTACCGGGGCCTGGTCAGGAGCAGGCTCTTGTGGTCGTCCCAGCTTTGCTGCAGGCTGTGGTAGGCCCGGAAAGCCGCATCCACCCGGAACACCACCCCATGATACTCTTCCCATGTGTTGGAAATGACCGAACCCGCCGGCCCTTCCCCCTTGATGCCGAACAAGTTGTTGGACGCCTGCCCGGTATACTTGTCCACCGGGGAACTCTGGCCCCAGCCCGTCTCCAAGATGGCCTGGGCCACCTGCACCGCCGCCGACATGCCGGTGCGGGCCTGGCTGGGGCCCGCCAGGGCGGCGGCAAAATCCTTGAACTGATCCTTGGCTATGACCGGCTGGGCCGAGTACAGCCGGCCGGTGTGGACCCTTACGGGCAAGGCTTCGCTGGTCAAGGTGGCTCCGTCGGCGGTGGTGGCCACGGCCTGCAGCTGCCATTGGCCCCCGTCGCCGGCGGCGGGCGTCCACTTGTAGGTGGCCAGGGCGTCGGCCCCGCCCGTCAAGACCCGCTGCGCGCCCGATGGGCCCACGAGCCGGTAGGAGATGCCCGTCAAGGGGACGTTGGCCATGGCCCGTAGGTCCACGGTACCCGCCAGCACCTGCTGGGGCCCGACGGTTTCAATGAACACCGAGGGTGCCGCGTTGATGGTCACCGGCACCCCGGGGCTGCGGAAGGTGTTGCCGGCGGTGTCGACCACCACCGCCACCAGCTCCCGGGAGCCGTTTTGGCCGGGATGGGGCAGCCACCGGTGCTGGGATGCACTACCGTAGGCCGCCAGCACCTCTTCCCCGCCGGTGGCGGGGTTCCGTAGCACATAGCGCACTTCCTGGACGGGGAAGTTGGCAGCGGCGCCCAAGGTAACCGGGCGCTGCACAGTGCTGCCCGCCGCCACCCCCGTCAGGGACACCCGGGGTTCCACCGCTATGGAGACGGGCACTGCCGGGGAGGGGTAGCTGCGCCCCAGGCGGTCGTGGGCCACGGCCCGCAAGGACCAGGCGCCGTTATGGCCCACCTGGGGCGTCCAGGAGAAAGGCCCGTAGGGATCGGCATCGGCGATGGCCGTCGCCGGGCCGCCGCCGGCGGGGATCAACTCGTAGGTCACGTGGGTGGCCCGGAAATTCACATGGGCCGTCAACTCCACGGCGCTGGCGATTTGCCCGCCCGCGGGCACTCCCGCCAGGCTGACCGCCGGCGCCACCGCCATGTTGACCGGCACCGAACCGCCGTCCAGGAAGCGGCCCTGGGCGTCGTACAAGCCGGCAAACAAGATGCGCTGGCCGGATTCCGCCGGATCCGGCAGCCAATGGTAGGAGGCGTTCAGACTACCGCCCCGGGCCACCACGGGTCCCCGGCCGGTCTCAGGCCGCACTAGGAAGAAGCGCACTTCCCGGGCCTGGGCCGCCAGATTGCCGTCGGCCACCTGCACCTGCAGGTTGGTGGCCCCGGTAATGGTTTGACCGGGCTGCACCGTGGCGATGGTGACGGCGCCGGAGCCGGCGGGAATGGGGCTGCCGTCGCCGTTGATGATGGCGGTGCGGGTGGCGGGGTTCCAATCGACGAAAGCGCCCAAAGTCTCGGCCACGAAACGCACCGGCACGAAGGTGCGGTCGTCCACTATGCGGGCCGGCACGTCCAAGGTGGTGGTCCTGCTGCAATCCTCCGACAGGCAGGCCCGGGTGTCGTCCACCCGGAGGCTCACCCACCGGTCTCCCCGCCGGGCGGTGACGGTGCGGGTGGCCTCATCCCAGTCCACTTCCGCGCCCAGCCGCTCGAACACGACCCGCAGGGGCACCAAAGTCCGATTTTGCTGGATGAAGGGCGCCGGATCCGATGTCACCCCAATGCCGTCGATGACCAAGTTGACGGGGGCTGTGGCCGCCATGGCCGGGCCGGCGGGCCAAAGGGCGGCGGCTGCCATTACGCCGGCCAGAAATTTCTTTATCATCCGCATGTGAAATCCCATATAAAACCAAACCCCTCCCCTGGATTGCCACCATTATGTCGCCAAGGAAAGGCGTGGTGTTCCAGGAAAGGGGCCGCCGGAACCATTTGTAATCAATTTGTCACTGGGAGCCGCCCCCTGCATGGGACAGCGTCCTTGGAGCCGGAGCCGCCCTCAGTCCCGCCGCACTTCCTCCTTCAAGAACAAGGAGCCGGGATCCCAAGGGGTGCCCAGGGCGGGCAGGGCCCAACGGTCCAAGCCGTACCAGCCCGCCACCCGCCAGGCCAGGACCAGCCAGGTGGCCACGGCGAACAGGATGGGATTGGTGCTGACGGTGCCGGCCAGCAGAAAGGACATGTTGATGAAGCTGCCCACGAAGGCGGCGATGCCCGTCAGCAGGCCCAAGATCAAGGCGATGCCCACCAGCAGCTCCCCGTAGGCCACCAGGTAGGCGAAGAGCCGGGCGTTGGGCAGGGCCACCTGCTCCAAAAAGAAGGCGTACCAGGGCTGGACGTCGGGCCTGGGCCCCTGGGCCCGCAGCAGGGCGGCGTTCAAGAAGCTGCGGACGGCGGCGCCGGCGTCGGCACCGGTCCAGCCGGGCCTGCCCACCTTGCCCAGCCCGGCGGTGAGCCACTGCCAGCCCAGCCATATGCGGAGCACGAACCACAAGGGCGCCGAACGGGTGTCGGCCACCAGGAACCTGACCCAAGGGGGCTCCTTGAAGGGCGTGGTAAAGGAATCCCTCGCCATGGGGGACCACCTCCCCCCAAAGTTTGCCCCCGGCCAGTTCGGAATTTCCTGCAGGGTATTTTCTGCCGTGGGCGAATTACCGAGTCTGGGATTGTGAGGCCCTTGGGCCTCCGCTAATATTAGGAGGTGGGCTGTACGGAGGGTGTTCGCCGGGGCCCAGCCCCGGCCCGCCGGAACAGCTCCACCACAATTCCATCCGGGAGGGAAATTTTGGTGATTAAGCTGCGCGGTTTGCAGCGGGTAGGCCTGGCCGCCGTAATGCTCCTGGCCCTGGTGGTCCTGGCCGCCTGCGGTGGCGGCGGTGGCGGCGGCGGTACCAGCGACAACGGCGGCGGCACCGTAGCCGATGGCGAGATCGAGGTTGTCCTGCAGGAGTACTCCTTCACGCCCAACAACATTGAAGTGCCCGTAGGCAAGCCTATCACCTTCGTCCTGAAGAACGAAGGCAGCCTGGAGCACGACATGGCCTTTGACGACCTGGATCAGGTCAGCGACCTGGTGTCTGCCGGCGATACCGCCACCTTCGAGGTGACCTTTGAGGAGGCCGGCACCTATCCCTTCTACTGCACCGTTCCCGGCCACCGGGAGGCGGGCATGGAGGGCACCGTCACGGCCAGGTAATGACCTTCCGCTTCATAGCGGTGCTTGTGAAAAGGTCTGCACAGGGGCGGGGGCTGCAACAGTCCTCGCCCCTTTTGCTTTGATGGGGGCGGCACTCTTGTCGGAAATGCGCTTTGACCGGCAAATCCAGACCATGCGCCCGGCCACAGCAGGAAAGCGCCTGGAGAACGAGATCAACCAGTGGCTTTCCCGCCGGCGCTTCACCGCCTTGCGGTGGAGTTGGGAGACGGGGCCGGGGACTCCCTTGGGGGGGCCGGAGACGGTCACCGCCATCACCTTTGCCTACGCGGAAACCGGCGACCCTGAAGCCGGGCACCGGTATCAAGTGAAAGCTTTTCTCCCGCCGCCCGCCGGGCCCGGTGCAAGCCCCTCCGTGCAGCCCCTGGATGACCAGGTGGCCCGGTGGGAACAATCTGCCGGGGTGGAAGTGACCGACCGCATCGAAGTGCGCCTGGGCTCGACTTTGCTGGAAGCGTGGCTGTTGTTCCGCCGCCCCCAGGACGGCTAGAAGGAGGGACGCCGGTGGCAGGGATGCTGCAGTTGTACCCGGCTCCCGCGGGGCCGGTGGAGGCCGGCATTTACGACCGCCTGGATCTGCCCCCGCCGCCGCCCCACCGTCCCTACACCATTCTGAACATGGTGACCACGGTGGACGGCAAGACCACCTTGGACGGCCACCGGGTGAACGAGATCGGCAGCGATATGGACCACCGGCTGATGATTAAGCTGCGGGCGCCGGTGGACGCCGTCCTCCGGGGCGCCGGCACCGTGCGCTCCCACGGCCGCTACCCGCTGGTAGGCGAGGAAGAAGCCGCCGCCCGCCGGGCCGCCGGCCGGCCCGACCAGCCCAAGGTGGTCATCGTCAGCCAATCGGGGGATTTGCCCTTGACGGCGCCGGTGTTCCAAGAGGCGGCCCACCGGCCCATCATCATTACTGCCAAAGACCTGAAGGCGGAGCGGCGGGAGGCTTTGGCCCAGGCAGCCCACATCGTCACCGTGGACGGCGACCCCATGGACCTGCCCGCCGCCATGGCGGTGCTGCGGCGGGAGCACGGCATCACCCACCTGCTGTCGGAGGGCGGCCCCTACCTGAACTACTGGTTTCTCAAGCACGGGCTGCTGGATGAGATCTTCTGGACCGTGGCGCCCAAGGTGGGCGGCAACCGGGACGATCTGACCATGGTGGACGGCCCCGTCACCTTGGACCCCCTGCCCCAATTGGAACTGCGGACGGCTTACTTTTATCAGCCCACAGGGGAACTGTTCCTGCGCTACCGGGTGCGGGGCGGGGTCGCCTAACCGGCCTCGTCCTACCCGTACTACCCGCCCTGCGGGGAGCGGCGCTCCCCCGTCACCTCGTCGAAGGGCCAACCCCCCGGGGGCGGGTCCATGCCCCGGACCACGGCGTCGGCCATGCGGGCCACCTGGACGTTGGCCTCCACCTCATGCACCCGCACCATATCCACCCCTTGGGCGACGGCCAGGGCGGTGGTGGCCAGGGTGCCCACATCCCGCTCATGGATGGGCGCCGACAAAACGTTGCCGATGACGGAAGTACGGGAGGCCCCCAGCAGCACGGGATAGCCCAGCATCTTCAACTCCCCCAGGCTGCGCAGCAGCTCCAGGTTGTGCTCCGTGCGCTTGCCCACCCCGATGCCGGGATCCACGATGATGCGCTGGGGCGCCACCCCGGCCGCCACGGCTTTTTCAGCGGCTTGGGCCAGGGCTTCCTTTACTTCTTTAACCACGTCAACGTAGTGGGGATCCCGGGACAAATCGGGGGGCGTGCCCAGACTGTGCATGATGACCACGCCGGCTTCGTAGCGGGCCACGACGCCGGCCATGCGGGGATCGGCCCGCAGGCCGCTGATGTCGTTGATGATGTGGGCGCCGGCTGCCAATACTGCTTCGGCCACGTCGGCCTTGTAGGTGTCTACGGAAATGAGGACGGGCAATTCCACCAGGGCTTGGATGACGGGCAGCAGCCGGCCCAGTTCTTCTTCCAGGCGGGGTCGGGAGGCGGCCACGTTGGCGCTTTCGGCCCCCACGTCGATGACGGCGGCTCCCTGCTCCACCATGGCCCGGGCCCGGGCCACCGCCGCGTCAACATCCATGTACAGGCCGCCGTCGGAGAAGGAATCGGGGGTCACGTTGAGGATGCCCATGACGTGGGTGGCGTCGCCGTAGGCCAGGCTGCGGCCCCGGTAGTCCACCACCGGCCGGGGCTGGCGGTACCAACGGCCCCAGACCCAAGTCACCGCCCGCCGTCTCCCCCCGCCGGCCGGCCCGCTGCGCCGCTGCCGGGACGCCGGGCCAGGAGCACCATGGACCCGCCGCCGGCCTGCCGGATCTCCACGTCCACAAAACCTACGTCCTGCATGATGCCTTGGACATCCGCCAAGGTGGGCCGGCACAATTCCTCCACGTGGCGCACTTCCACCGGCTGGCCGCCGTCCACCGCCACCCGGTAGATGCTGACCCGGCGGACCCGCTGCTTGCCGTCCCACCGCTCTTCCACGGCCCGGACGGCCTGCCAGCCGGCGGGCATCAAATGGGGCCGCTGGGGGCCGGTGGGCTCGGTGCTGCCGATGGGCCCCCGGGGCGTACCCGGGGGCGGGGGCGCCTGGATTTGGGCCGCCAGCCCACCGCCCGGCCGCAGGTGGGCCAGAATGCCGGCCGCCGTATTGCGCATAGCGGTGGAGCCTTCCTGGAAGTTCAAGCCGTCCCGGGGCATGCAGGCGAAGTCGAAGGTTCGATCCAGTTGCAGGCGGGACAACTCCCCGGGCACCAGGTGCAGGCGGTCCGGTCCGGCATGGTCCAGCCAGCGGCGGGCGCCTTCCCTCAGCATGACGGCGGCGGTGTCCACCGCCCATACCCGGTGGCCCCGGCGGGCCATGGCCGCCGCCAATTCGCCGGTGCGGGCCGGCAGGACCAGGATATCCTTGGCCGCCGGCGTCCCGCCCGCCGGCTCCCCGTTCCCGGGAAGCCAGCTAAGCCAGAATTCCGCTTCGGGCTCCGGGTCGGGATGAAAGGCATCATAAAGACGCGCAGCCAAGTGCTCCGCGTCCAAGGAAGAAGGCAAAGGGAGTCGACCCCCGTAAGTTAAAACTGGTTGAGCAGCTGGGTCAGCAGGTTGGGCTCACCGAACATGATGACCAGGGCGGTGCCCAAGCCCAGCAAAATCATACCCAGCTTCCGGGACATGAACCGGCCGTCGATAACCGCGGCCATACCGATCAAGAGGAGCAAGCCGCCCAAACCGGCGGTACCGAAGTAAACGAGAATCTTGGTCCAGCCTTCCACGTAAATCCTCCTCCAAAGGTACTGCGGGGGCGCAACCCCTCACGCATCAGAATACCCCAAAGGCCGCCCCCGGCCCAGGGGTCATTCATCCTCTTTCACAATCCACGGGCCCCGCTCCTGCTGGTTGGCGTAAAGCCGCTTGCCCAGGCGCACCTTGACGCCGGGATAGGCCTTCCGGGCGGTCACCACGGCATGGGCGGGCACTTCGATGTATGTTTCCGCCCCCATGCGGGACCCGGCCTGCCCCAAGTCCACCACGCGGCCGTGGCTGCGGATGGTGCCGCCCACCAAGCCGCCCGCCACCAGTACATCCCCTTGGGCGGTGATGTCGGAGAAATAGGCCCCCTGGGAACCGACCTTCACGTAGCCGGCCGATGCCACCCGGCTGTGGTGCAGGCGGCCCACTTCAACCCCGGCCCCGGCCCCCTGGACGGTGAACCGGCTGCCCAGGGCCGCTCCCTTGACCACGATGCCGCCTCCGGCGACGATCTCGCCTTGGAAGACGGAGCCGTGAACCGTCACGCTGCCGACGGCCTGGACGGAGAAGCCGTCGGTCACATCCCCCCGGACCACCACGTCGCCGTTGAAGCGAATGTTGCCCGTGGACATGTCCACGTCGCCCCGGACATCATACACCGGCAGCACATCGGCAAACCACCGGCGCTGCCGCTGGCTGCGGATTACGGGCCGGCCGTCCCGGACCGCCTTTACCCAGCGGGCCCCTTGGCCCTCTTCCACCACGGCTCCCCGGCCGGTGGCCACCGCCACGGGCAGGCCCGGCCGGGGCGGCTTCTCCCGGCCGAAAAGGTCCCAGCCCCCTTGCCCGGGCGTGGGCGGGTGAATGAGGGCCAAAGGCGTACCGGCGCTCACCGAGGGCACGTCGGCCCGGTCCCGGTAGTCGATGGAGCCGTCGGGCCGCACCACATAGGGCCGCTCTTCACCGGTGTCCACCAAGACTTCCAGCCGGCCGTCCCGGCCGTCCACCGCCGGCTGGCCCGACGCCACCGCCAGCCGCTGGGGGACCAGGGCCGTAACCCCTTTGAATATGGCATTCTCATCGATTCCTTTTACAACACCGGCCTCCGCCAGAGCGGCCCGGACCGCTTCATCGGTCAAACCGGGAGGCAAGGTGGGGTAGGTTTTCACCGCCAGAGTCAGCTGCTGGGCAGGCTCCTGATCCGGCAGCCCGTAGCGGGTGCCCGGCTCCACCTCCAGCCAGGCGGTCATCCCGTCGGGGTCCACGGTGACGGACCAGCGGCCTTCCTTGGGCGGCAGCAAATACACATCGATGGTCTCCGTGCCGGCCAGGTCCACCGTTCCCTGCCGCGCTACCCCGTCCACCAGCACCCGAAGGGGCAGTTCCGCCGGTATGGTCAACTGGGCCATGCCGCTTCCCTGCCCCACGACTATTTTTCCATTCTGCACCGCCACATAGGGGCGGCCTTGGCCGTCGGGGGCCATGATGTTCCCTTGCTCCTTTCAATCGATAGCGTGGCACGAGGCCAGGCGCCTGATCACCGCCAGGCGGTGGGGATCACCGGCGGCGGCGTGCATCCGGGCCAGCACCCGGTCGTAGGGTTCACCGGCTTCTATGGCCCGGTCATAGTCGTCCAGCACCTCCACCACCACGGAATCGTGGTCGGTGATGGGGATGTTGGACCAAAAATCCACGGCCTCCCGGCGGAACCAATGCCGCCGGCCAGGCCCGTCCCCTGCCGACAACCTGCGGACCAGGGCGTTGTGCTGCATGGCTGCCAGGGACTGCACCTCATCGGCCAGCTTGGGGGCCAGGGAAATGACCTGCCGGGCCAGGCGCACAACCCCCGGCAGGGCCGTGGTTTGCGGGTGCGGCCTCATATGCAGCAGGAGGCTTTCTATGCGAAACATGCGGTCCATGAGGGAGTAGTCCCAGACCGCCGGATCGGCCACGCCCGATGGCCCTTTCACCAACTGGTGCGCCCGCCGGACTAGGTGCTCCGACGTGCTTCCCCGGCTGAGCCAAAGCTGGGCCATGAGGGCGTTGCGGGCCCCCTCCCGCACCCGGCCCGCTGCCGCGGCCAGGGCTGCGTAGGCAGCCATGAACCGTCCCACAAGTCTATAATCGATAAAAACCGGGTTTTCCCTTAGTAGGGTGGTTCCCTGGATCAAGTGGCTCCGGCAGGCGTCCCAATCCCTCTCCTCGGCGGCCAGGAGGGCCAGGTCGGCCCAGACGACCAGCGCCAGCACCGGCTCTTGTTGGGTTTCCAGCCGCTGGAGCAGGGTGGTGAACCGGCTCCGGGCTTCCAGGCGGCGTCCCTGGGCGGCCCACAGGGAGCCCAAGACCCAATGGGCCCAGGAAGAGCAATACTCTTCCCCGTATTCTTCAAAAACAGCCAGAGCCTGAGCCATGGGCTCTTCCCAGCCGGCAAAGTCGCCTTGGGCGACGGCCCGGATTCCTTCCAGCAAGGATACGCAGGCGGCCACCAGGGGATCGCCCCGGCTGCCCGCCAATTCCCGGCGGATGTCCTGAAGCAGTCCGGCGGCGGCAGGCAGGTGGCCGGCGCACATCAAGGTTTGGGCCAGGATGAGGTTTGCCTTTACCAGGTCCGGGCCGGAAGCGGCGGCATGCTCCACCGCCGCCACCCCCCGGCGGGCATAGGCTATGGCCCGGCTGTAATCCCCCAGATAGAGCGTCAACCGGGAAAGCCGCTCCAAAGCTTGGGCCGCCTCCCAAGCCCGACCGTGGGCCTGGGCTTCCTCGGCCCAGGCCAGCCAAACTTGTTCGGCGGCCCAATGAGCATCGTGTTGATGAAGTTTATCGCCTTTATCCCGGAGGAACTCCAAATTCATAGCCCACCTCAAATGCACGGGGCTAACAACGGAGTTGCATATCTCTAGTCAAATTTTCGGAAACCTCGGGCGATGCAACTAGTACCGGCTGATACCCTTATTCCTGTTCTTTTTCCGTCAACAGCTTCATGAGGGCCCGCAGCACGTCGGTGATGGTGACGATGCCCACGGGGCGCCTCTTTTCGTCCACCACCTGGGCCATATCCAGGCGGTCGGTGAGGAACACCTGGACCAGGCTGCTCAAATCGTCATCGGGACGAAAGTTCACCATGGCCTGCATGATATCCTGGGCCTGCAGCTTTTCCAGGGCTTCCCGCTGGGCTTCCAGCTGCTCGCCGGGCTCCAGGGGAACCACCCGCAGCAGATCCGTTTCCGACACCATGCCCAGGGCCTTGTCGTTCAGGTCCGTCACGATGGTGTGACGGAAGCCGTTGGCCCGAAACACCTGCAGCACATGCCAGAGGGTGTCGTGCTGGTCGACGGTGATCACCGGCGAGCTCATGACATCCTTAACCTTCATCAAAACTTCACCTCCATGGCGCAATGACCGGCCGCCCCTTGCCCGGCGGGACCGGCGGCACCGGCCGTGCCGGGCCGGACGCTAGTACCGCCCGTCGGTGCCTACCTTCACCAGGCTCACCCCGGGCAGGACGGCATGATTTTCAACCACGGCTGTGCCGCACCCGCGGCAGTGTTGATTACGCTTGGCACGAGTGATGGGTGTGATGTGACCGCAACTGGGGCACAGGGCGGCAGGCACCCGGCCGTTCCGCCAAAAGCCCAAGGCCAGGGAGAAGCCGATGCCGAGGAAGACGAAAATCAAAAGCAAGCGCACCAGCAGCCAGAACAGATCCCATGTCATGCCGGTTCCCCCCAGGCTGAATGTTCAACCTTTCAGCGCCATCGGGCTCCACCTGAAGATGGATACACCTAACGTAACCTTAAAAACCCTTCGGGCGCAACCGTCATCAACGACTGTCATCTTCAACCAGCATGCCCAAGGCGGCCAGGGACCGGCGGACCTGGGCGAATACTTCCTCGCTGCCGGCTTCCAATGTATGCAGGTGCACGCCTCCGGTCAAGGTGAGCAGGGGCTCGGCTCCTTCCGCTTCCATGCGGGCGCAGAACTCCGCCACGTCCCGCCGGGAGCCCAGCATGAGCAGCCCCCGCAGTTCGCCGTACAGGGGGTGCTCCACGATCACGTCCCGAATGAAGGCTCCCGCATCCACCATGGCGTTCAGTTCCGCTTGGATATCGGCCAGGGAGGGACCGTGGCGCACGGCCACCTGGGTGGTGTACTCCCCCCGGGACCGGGGCGCGGCGCCATGGACGTAGCCTTGGGGAGTGGCCAGGATGGCGGCCCCGCCGGCCCTGAGAAGGGCGATATCCTGGACGATGACGGCCCGGGTGACGCCGAAGCGGTCGGCCAGGGCGGCCCCGGTGACGGGCTCCCGGCTTTGGGCCAGCAGTTCCAGCAGGGCCCGGCGGCGGTCTTGGGGTTCCATGAATTTTCACCCCGCCCTTGACCGGTGATGATTCCTTCAATAAGTTTAATTTACTGCTGCTGTATAGTCACCTGTATATACAGGGAGGTAACCCTGCATGTCCACCGGAACTTGGACCCGTACCCGTGAAATGGTTCTGGGCGCCCTGCTGGCGGCGCTGGCCATCATCATCCCCATCGCCTTCCAAGGCACCCTGCAGTTTCAACTGCCGCCCTTCACCGCCACCTTGGCTTCCCATGTGCCGTCCATGCTGGCCATGTTCATCAGCCCGACCACGGCGGCCATCGTGGGCCTGGGCTCCACCTTCGGCTTTCTCGTCACCTTGGGCCCGGTGGTGGCCGCCCGGGCCTTCACCCACGTCATCTTCGGCGTAGTGGGAGCCTACTTGTACCGCCGGGGATGGGGCGTCTGGCCCGTGCTGCTGGCGGTGCTGCCCATCCACGCCCTGGCGGAAGGGGCCGCCGTCCACCTGATGGTCATGGTGGGCTTCCAGGTGCCCCTCACGTGGGTCATCATCAGCGGCGGGACCGCCGTTCACCACATGCTGGACGCCGTCATCACCTGGTTTATCATCCGGGCCTTGACGGCGGCGGGGATCCAGTTGGGCCCCACCGGGAGGCGCCCCGTCCTTTAGCGGCAGCGGCTCCCACGCCTCAGCGGGTATGATCCAGGCTGTTGTGGGCCAGCCGGGCCGACGCGGCGGCGGCGATGCCCGCCACCATGTCGTCCAGGAAGGTGTGCACCATGCCCGGCTGCTGCCGGCTGTTCAAGGTGCCGATGATGCCGATTTTTTTCTTGTCCAGGTAGCCGAAGTTGGTCATGCCGATGGAGCCGTAGACGTTGGTGATGGCCAAGGCCAGCACCTCGTCCACCCCGTAGAGGGCGTCGTCCCGGCGCAAGATGGTCAGGAGGGGCTCAGGCACGGCGCCGGCCTCGGCGGCCATGTCCAAGGCGATGCCCGTCAGCAGGGCATGCTGCACTTCCCGCTTGGCCACCACCGCCTTCACGCTTTCCAGGCAGTCCTCCAAGGTCAAATTGGCATGGAACTGGTCCTGCACTTCCAGCACTACGGCGGCGATGTCCTCCAGGGCCACGCCCCGCTGGGCCAGCCAATCCACTACTACGACTTTTAGATCTTTGTCTACGTCCTTTCGGGGCAAGGCCCGCGCCCCCTTCTGCTCCCTCTGTTCTAGGCCGGGGCTTCCACAGGCTGCCCGGCGGCGCCGTTGGCCCCGGCCACCAGTTCATAGCCGTCGCTGCCGAGCAATGATGCCAATTCAGACAGCAGGTCCCGGCGGGGGTTCACCCAGTAGCGGCGCCCGGCCAGGGCCGTCGGGCCGTCGGGCCGGAAGCGGAGAAACACCGGCACCTGCCCGGGATGAAGCCCCAGCACCTGCTTTAGTCTATATAAATCGACGGAAGCCGGGTCCAAATTTATATACAATTTCGGCTTGGAGGACAAGGGCCGCACGGCGTCGGCCACCACTTTGGCAGTCTCGTCCTGCCACGACACCCGGCCCGCCACCTCCACCACGGCGTCTTCCTGGAGCACCCCGCCCGCTTCCCGGAAGGTGTTCTGGAAGACCACCACCTCCACCTGACCGGCCATGTCCTCCAAGGTGACGAAGGCCATGGTGGCGCCGGTGCGGGTCACGTGGGTCTTGAGTCCCGCCACCATGCCCGCCAGGATCACCCGGGCGCCGTCGGCCAGGTGCTCGATGCCGGCGGTGGTGACGGTGGCCGCAGCCGCCAGGTCGTGCAGGACCCCCCCCAAGGGGTGCCCCGTCAGGTAGAGGCCCAGCACCTCCTTCTCCAGGGCCAGCCGCCGCAGGGGCGGCAGTTCCTCCACGTCGCCGGGCAGCACGTCACCCGGCGCCTCCAAAGCTTCGGAACCCGGGGCTGCCGCCTCCGGCCCCCCGCCCGCCATGTCGAAGAAGGACATTTGCCCGTCCTGCCGCTGCTTCTGCCACTGGGCTCCGGCGGCCAGGGTCTCTTCCGCCACGGCCAGGTACTGTTCCCGGCGACCGCCCAGGCTGTCGAAGGCGCCGGCCTTGATGAGGCTTTCCAAGGCCCGGCGGTTCAAGTGCCGGTGGTCCACCCGCTCGCAGAAATCCCGCAGGGAAGCGAAGGGCCCGCCCTCTTCCCGGGCCGCCACGATGGCGTCGATGCAGGCCCGGCCCACGTTTTTCACCGCTGCCAGGCCGAAGCGGATGACGCCCCCCTGCCCGCCGGCGCCGTTGCGGCCGGCATTACCGGTGTGGATGACGGTGAAGGACCCGTCGGATTGGTTGACATCGGGGGGCAGCACCTGGATGCCCATGCGGCGGCAGGCGGCGATGTACTCGGCGATCCGGTCGGTGTTGTTCATGAAGGAAGTCAAGGTGGCCGCCATCAAGGCCGCCGGGTAATGGGCCTTCAAGTAGGCCGTCTGATAGGCCAGCATGCCGTAGCAGGTGGAATGGGCCCGCTGGAAGCCGTAGTCGGCGAACCGCTCGATGAGCAGGTACAGTTCCTTGGCCAGTTTCTCGTCGTAGCCCTGGGCGATGCAGCCTTCCACGAAATTGCTGCGCATGGTGTCCAGCAGGGCCCGGTTCTTGCTGCCGATGGCCCGGCGCAGGATGTCGGCCTGCCCCAGGCTGAAGCCGGCCATCTTGGCCGCGATCTGCATGATCTGCTCCTGGTAGACGATAATGCCGTAGGTGTCGGCCAGGAGGGGCTCCAGCACGGGGTGCAGGTACTGTACCTTGCCGCTGTGCTTGTTCTTGATGAAGTCGGGGATGTGCTGCATGGGCCCGGGCCGGTACAGGGCCACGGCGGCGATGATGTCCTCGATGCTGCTGGGCTTCAGCTCCCGCAGCATTTCCCGCATGCCCGGGGACTCCAACTGGAAGACGCCGTCGGTCTCCCCCTTGCCCAGCAGGCGGTAGGTGGGCTCGTCATCCAAGGGCAGCCGGTCGTAGTCCAGTTCTTCCCCGTACAAGTCCTTGACCAGCCGCCGGGTCTCTTCCATGACCGTCAAAGTGCGCAGGCCCAAAAAGTCGAACTTCAGCATGCCCAGTTCTTCTACTTTGGCCCAGCTCAACTGGGTGACCACGGTGCCGTCGTTCATCCGCTGCAGGGGCAGGTAGTCGGAAGCGGGGCCGGGGGTGATCACCACCCCGGCGGCATGGACCGAGGCGTGGCGGGGGGCGCCCTCCAGGCGCCGGGCCAGGTCGATGAGTTCGGCCACCCGCTCGTCCTGCTCCGCCGCCTGGGCCAGATCGGGGCTGAGTTCCAGGGCCTTGTCCAGGGTGATGCCCAACTGGTTGGGCACCATCTTGGCGATGCGGTCCACCTCGCCGTAGGACATGCCCAGCACCCGGCCCACGTCCCGGATGGCGGCCCGGGCCGCCATGGTGCCGAAGGTGATGATCTGGGCCACCCGGTCGCTGCCGTACTTTTCCACCACGTAGTCGATGACCTCGCCCCGGCGCTCGTAGCAAAAATCGATGTCGAAATCGGGCGGGCTCACCCGCTCGGGGTTGATGAACCGCTCGAAAACCAGGCGATAGCGCAGGGGATCCACGTTGGTGATGCCCAGCAGGTAGGCCACGATGCTGGCGGCGCCGGAGCCCCGTCCGGGGCCCACGGGAATCCGGCGGCGCCGGGCGAAGTCGACAAAATCCTGCACGATGAGGAAGTAAGGCGCAAAGCCCAGCCGCTCGATCATGCCCAGTTCGTATTCCAGGCGCTCCTCCACCTCGGGGGTGACTTTCGGGTAGCGCCAGTTCAAATTGCGGCGGCACAATTCCCGCAGGTACGATTCCCGGGTGTGGCCCTCGGGCACGGGAAACTCGGGCCACAAGACCTGGTTGAAGTTCAGCTCCACGTTGCAGCGCTCGGCGATGAGGCGGGTGTTGCGCAGGGCGCCGGGCACATCGCCGAAGAGGGCCGCCATCTCCTGGCCCGACTTGAAGTAAAATTGGTCGCTGTCGAAGCGCAGGCGGTTGGGGTCGTCCAAGGTCTTGCCCGACTGGATGCACATCAACACTTCCTGGGCCCGGGCATCCCGCTGCTCCAGGTAGTGGACGTCGTTGGTGGCCACCAGGGGCACGTCCAAGCGCCGGGCCAGGTCGGCCACGGCCGGGTAGATGCGGGCCTCCTCGGGCAGCCCGTGGTCTTGAATCTCCAAAAAGAAATTTTCCGGTCCGAAAATGTCCTGGAGCTGCCGGATGCGGCGCACCGCGTCTTCTTCGTCCCCGTCGGCCAGGGCCCGGGCGATGGGGCCCGCCAGGCAGGCGGAGGTGGCGATGAGACCTTCGGAATGCTCCTGCAGCAGTTCCCAGTCGGCCCGGGGCTTGTAGTACAGCCCCTCGATATAGGCCCGGGAGACGATGCGCAGCAGGTTGCGGTAGCCCGTCTCATTTTCCGCAAGGAGCACCAGGTGCATGAGGCGGTCGTCGATGCGCGCCTCCCGCTGATGGCGGCTGCGGGGCGCCACGTAGATCTCGCAGCCCAGGATGGGCTTGACGTCCACCTTGCGGCACGCCTTGTAAAAATCCACCATGCCGTACAGGACGCCGTGGTCCGTCAGGGCCAGGGCCGGCATGCCTAGTTGGGCGGCCCGTTGGGCCAGGTCGTCGATGCGGGCGGCGCCGTCCAGGAGGCTGTATTGGCTGTGAACATGCAGGTGAACGAAGTCGGCGGCTGATCGGGACACAAACAACTCTCCTTCCCCACCGGATAAATTCGCCATCACCCCGCCGGTACCCCCCTGGGGCCGACGGCCCGCCCGCCTGATCCGGCGGTTCCGGCCCCCGGCGGTTCTTGCGGCGGCCCGGCCCGCATAGCCGTCAGTCAGAGCACAACGCCATGAGGAACGAGGCGGTCGGTCATGGAACTGCGCTGGCCCGATCTGGTCAATGCCTTCTTTGTGCCCATGGGCATGGTGGTGGGCGGCAGCCTGTTCAGCGCCGCGGCGGCCCTCTTGACGGGGCGGCTGCCCGTCACCACCATGATGCGCACCGCGGAAGAATTGAAATTTTGGGCCATTCTGGCCGCCCTGGGAGGCACTTTGACCACCATCCGCTCCTTGGAGGGAGGCATCCTCACCGGCCGGCTGGATTTGGTGGGGCGTCAATTATTTCATATCATGACCGCCTTTCTGGGGGCCCACCTGGGGCTGGAACTGCTGGTAATGATGCTGCGGCAGGGCTAGCATGGGCAGGACGCCGGCCAGGGCGGTCATCGCCGCCTTCATCGTGGGGGTCATGTGCGGCGCCGCGACCCTGGCGCCCTTGGCGGCCCAGCGCATGCAGGATCTGCAGGTGCAGTACACCCTGCTGGTGCGGGACCTGATGCGCTACCGGGCCCGCCTGGAGCGGCTCCAGCAGGAGCAGGCGACGCCCGCCCCCCTGGTGGTCCGCACCGCGGAACTGGACCTCCTCTGGCACGATGAAGCGGTGCGCCTGGATCTCCAGGAACAATTGACCCCCTTGCTGGACGGGCTGGAAGGGCGCCCTGTGGCGGGCATCGACCCGTACCTGGTCCACTCCGTTTTCGACGGCCGGCTGGTGGAGCTGGACCACGGCCGCTACCGGCTGACCGTCAAGTATTTCATCCTCGGCGAGCATATCCGGGTGGTGCTGGGAGTCGCAGCCGTGGGGGACGGCAATTCCGGGCCGGGTCCCGGCCTGTAGCTTCCCATCGCCGGCCAAGCAGGTAGCCGCCTTCGAAACTCGAATGTACGTTTGGGGGAGGCTGCCCATGGTTATCCGCGATCCTGTCCACGGCGATATATACTTGCTGCCCGGCGAGGAGGAAATTTTGGATTCGCCGCCGGTGCAGCGGCTGCGGGGCATCAAGCAGAACGGCACCGGCTATTTGGTCTACCCGGGCTGCGTCCACACCCGCTTCGATCACAGCCTGGGGGTGCTGGCGGCGGCCCAGAAGCTGCTGGACCAGGTGGCCCGCCACGGCCACCCGGTGACGCCCCGGGAGGCCCGCATCGTCCGGGCGTCTGCCTTGGTCCACGACATCTCCCACATACCCTTCGGCCACACCTTGGAAGACGAAGCCGGCCTGTTCGACCGCCACGACCGGCGGGAGCGGCTGGACGTCTTCCTCCAGGACGGGCCTTTGGCCCAGGTGCTGGCCCGCCAGGGGCTGGCGGAGCCGGTGACGGCCCTTCTGACGGGGCGGGAGCACCCGGAGGTGGCCCCCTGGATGCGGGCCATCATCACCAGCACCGTGGACGCCGACATGCTGGACTATTTGAAGCGGGACTCCTACTTCGCCGGCCTGCGCCAGCAGTACGACGAGCGGGTCTACCATTACTTCCACGTGGTGGACGGCCGGCTGGCCCTCAACTTGACCCGCCACGGCCTGCTGCGGGCCGACGCCCGCTCGGAGATCATGTCCCTGCTCCGGATGCGCTACTTCCTGACGGAACGGGTGTACCTCCACCATGCCAAGGTGGCGGCGGGGGCCATGGTGGCCCGGGCGGTGGAAAGGGCGGTGCTGGACGGCTGGCGGGAAGAGGACCTCTACCACCTGACCGATGAGACCCTGTTGCTGCGCTTAGCGGTAGGATCCCAGCCTATGGCGGCTGCCTTGGCCCAAGGGGTGCGGCGGCGGCGCCTGCTGAAGCGGGCCTATGTGCTGTCTCCCCAGGGGGCCGGCAGGGGGCTCCGGGACCACCTGGTGGAGCAGTATTCGGGGCGGGCCGGCGCCCCCCGCCGCCGGCAGCTGGAGGAGGAACTGGCCGCCGCAGCGGGGCTGCCCCCCGGCAGCGTCATCATCCACTGCCCCCAGAAGTCCATGTTCAAAGAGGTAGGGGTGCTGGTCATCCTGCCCTCGGGGCTCCAGCCCCTGACCGGCATGCAGGAGCCCATGGCCAGCGAGGTGAGGGCCCTCATCCACCAGTACGAGGACTTGTGGCGCTTCTACGTCTTCGCCCCCACCGAGGCGGTGGAGCAGGTGGCCGGCCTCTGCCGGGAATATTTCGGCCTGCCTTCCGACTACCGGCCCCGCTAGACCGCGGGCCCCGCCGGCCCGCCGGCCCAGCCGGCAAGCCCCGCTAGGAAGCGGCCAGCTTCTTCACTTCTTCCTTGAACCGCCGTCCCCGGACGGCGAAGCTGGGGAACATGTCGTAGCTGGAGCAGGCCGGGGAGAAGAGGACCACATCCCCGGGCCGGGCGGCTTCGGCCCCCAGGCGGACGGCCTCGGCCAAGTCACCCGCCATCAATACGGGCGGCGCCTCCTTGCCTGCGGCCCGGGCGGCGGCGGCGATGGCCTCGGCGATGGCCCCGGCGGTATCGCCCAGCAGCACCACGGCCCGCACGGGCCGCGCCAAGATGTGGCGGCCCAGCCCGTTGAAGGGTATGCCCTTGTCGTAGCCCCCCGCCAGCAGGACGATGGGCCGGTCGAAAGCCGCCAGGGCGGCGGCGGTCCGGTCGGGGGCGGTGGCCACCGAGTCGTTGTAAAACTCCACGCCCCGCCAGGTGACGACGGGCTCCAGCCGGTGCTCCAAGGGGCGGAAGGCGGTAATGGCTCCGGCCATGGCCGCGGGGTCGATCCCCCGCAGGCGGCCTACGGCCACCGCGGCCAGGACGTTGGCCAGGTTGTGCCGGCCCATCAGCGGCACCTCCGCCACCGGCATGATGACTTCCCGCTCCCCGCCCCGCTGGAAGACGATCTGGCCGTCCACCACGGCGGCCCAGCCGTGGAGCCGGCGGGACCAATGATCCGCCGGCGCATCCGGCGGCGGCACGGGCGGTTCGGGGCCGAAGGCCACCAGGCGGGCCGGGGTTTGGCCCGCCACCGCCGCAGCTTCGGGCTCGTGGGCGGCAAAGACGAAGAAGTCGTCGGGCCCCTGGTGCCGGGCTATGTTGGCCTTGGCCTCCCGGTAGGCCTCAAAGGAACCGTGGATGTCCAAGTGGTTGGGCCGGATGTTCAGGAGCACCGCCGTCTGGGGGCTGCGGTGCACCAATTCCAGTTGGAAGCTGGACAGTTCCAGCACCACCTGGTGGCCCGCCTCGATGGCGGGCAAGTCGGGCAGCAGCACCCGGCCGATGTTGCCGCCCACATGGACCGGCGCTCCCCCGGCGGCCAGGATGTCCCCCAGGAGGCTGGTGGTGGTGCTCTTGCCGGAGCTGCCGGTGATGCCGATTACAGGGGCGGGGCACAGGCTGAGAAACAGGTCCACCTGGCCGGTGATGCGGGCGCCCCGGGCCTTGGCTGCCTTGATTTCAGGCCGGTCCTTGATCAAGCCCGGGGTGAGGAACACGAAGTCAAAGGCTTCCCGGACCAAAGGCTCCAAGTAGCCGGGGCCCAGGGACCAGTGCACCGGCAGGGAGCCCAGGCGCCGGTAGGCCTCCAGGGCATCGGCCTCCTTGCCGTCGCAGGCCGTCACCTGGGCGCCGTGCCGGGCGAGGAATTCCACCAGAGGTGTGTTCTCCACCCCTATCCCGACCACGGCCGCCCGGGCGCCCCGCAGGGGGATCCCCAAGTAGCGCACGTCTCCTGCCGACCACCTTGCATTCGCCATCGGACTATTCTATCCGTGCCAGGGCGGCGGCTATGCGTCCCAGAGCCTCCGTCAACTCCTCCCGGGATGTGGCGTAGGAAATGCGGATGTAGCCGGGCGCGCCGAACCCTTCTCCCGGCACTACCGCCACCCGGGCTTCTTCCAGCAGGATTTCCGCCAAGGTGTTGGAAGAGTCGATGGTCCTGCCGGCCAGGGTCTTGCCCATCAAGCCCGATACGTCGGGGAAGACGTAGAAGGCCCCGCCCGGCCGCTGGCAGGTGATGCCGGGCATGGACGCCAGCTTGCTCAACACCAGCTGCCGGCGCCCGGCGTAGTCGGCCACCATGGCGTCGATGGGCTCCTGGGGCCCTTCCAGGGCGGCGATGCCGGCGGCCTGCACCAAGGAGGCGGCGTTGGAAGTCACATGGCCCTGGAGGGTCGCCATGGCCTTGATGATGGGTTGGGGCCCGGCGGCGTAGCCCAGGCGCCAGCCCGTCAGGGCATAGGCCTTGCTGAAGCCGTTGATGACGATGGTGCGCTCCCACATGCCGGGGAAGGTGGCGATGCTCACCTGCTGCAGGCCGTCGTAAATGAGCCGCTCGTAAATCTCATCGCTGATCACCCACAAGTCGTGGGCCCTGGCCACCTCGGCGATGGCCTCCAGGTCTTCGGGGCTGTACACGGCGCCGGTAGGGTTGTTGGGGCTGTTGAGGACCAGGCCCTTGGTCCGGGGAGTGACGGCGTCGGCCAGGGCCTGGGGATCCAGGCGGAAGCCCGCCGCCGGGTCGGTTTCGACAAAGACCGGCACCCCCTCCGCCAGGCGCACCTGCTCCGGATAGGAAACCCAGTAAGGCGCCGGGATGATCACTTCATCCCCGGGGTTCACCAAAGCCATGAAGGCGTTGTAAAGGGCGTGCTTGCCCCCTACGCTGACCAGGATCTCGTCGGGGCTGTACTTCAGGTTGTTGTCCCGCTCCAGCTTGGCGGCGATGGCCCGCCGCAATTCCGGGAAGCCGTTGACGGCGGTGTAATGGCTGATGTCGTCGTGGACGGCCTTGATGGCCGCCTCCTTGACGTGGAGGGGCGCCGGGTAGTCGGGCTCGCCCGCTCCCAGGCTGATGATGTCCACGCCTTCGGCCTTCAGTTCCTTGGCCCGGGTGTCGACCCGCAAGGTGGGAGAGGGTTGAATCTGCCTGACCCGCTGAGATGGAGCAAGGGCGTCGTTATTCATGAAAATCATCTCCGCTTCGAAAATGGACCACTCTCAAACTTCATAAGTATGCAGCACCGTCGCCAGGTCGAGGGACCCGGGGAACACCGCCCTGGCTTCCTCGTAAACCCGCTGGGGCGGCGTGTCCGGCAGGAGGTGGGTGAGCACCAGGCGCTCCACCCCGGCGTCCGCCGCCATGCGGGCGGCCTGCTCGCCCGTCAGGTGGCCCACCCGGGCGGCCGCTTCCTCCTGCCCCTTGACCATGTTGGCTTCGCACAAAAACAGGTGGGCGCCCCGGGCCAGTTCCTCCACCTCAGGGCTCAGGCCCGTGTCGGCGGAGTACACCAGCCGCCGGCCCCCCGCTTCGATGGCCATGGCAAAGCAAGGGATGGCATGGCGGGTGGGGGCAAAGGTGAAGCGCAGGTCGCCGATGACCAGATGGCTGTCGCTGCCGCCGGCCCCGCCGGTCACCCCATCACCCGCGGTGCCCGGGTCAACGGTGAAGGTCCCGGCTTCCAGCCAGTAGCCGCGAACATCCAGGGAGTCGGGATAGGCCAGCCGGGCGAACTCCCCGGCCGGTTCCCGGGGGGCGTAGACGGGAATGGGGCCCTTGGTTCTGACGCCCGTCATCAGTTGGTAGTGGAAGCCGTAGCGCATGACGTACAGGTCGCTTACATGATCGGGGTGCAGGTGGGAAAGAACGATGGCGTCCAGTTCCGCCAGGGAGCATCGTTGGAGCAGGTTGCCCGTGATGCCGTTGCCGCAGTCCACCAAGACCCGGGTGCCGCCCGCTGTGACCAGGTAGCCGGAGCAGGCGCCGCCGGCTTCCGGATACGGCCCCGAACGCCCCAATACCGTCAGGCTCAAACCCACGCCGCCGTCCCCCCATCCATTGGGCAGCCTCTGCTTCGGGACAGCCCAAACCATTATGGGTCATTCGCAGGCGGGGGGAAAGATTCCTTTAAGAATCCACAGGTCTGGGACAGGCCTGCACCCTGTGTCTCCGGCAACCCTTTACTTGGTTTGAGCCCGCATATCATTCACCGCATCCCCGGCCATCCCCCTGGCAGGGCCCGGCCGAAGGCGCAAGGCCTGCCTGGCTCCCTTGAGCCGCTTGGTCATCAGACCGCCGACCCGGCCCGACTCCGCCGAGGTGAGGCCGCCCCATCCTTCCCGGCGCACCTTTTCCAGCAGCCCCAAGTCCAGCACGATCTTGATTTTCAACGGGTACAGGGGATCGGGCCTGCTGGGCAGCGACGGCGGCACCTGCCACCGGGGACGCTGCCGGCGCCGCACCACCACCGGCGGTCTGGCCACAGACATCACCTCCTCATCCAGTATGGCCGGGCCCGGCTATTCCTATGCCCGTGCCCTACCCCCCGCAAAGAACCCATTAGCCCACCAAGTGTGCTTATTTCCTCGTGTAATAGCTTGGAATTGCGAGCTAAGCCCATGTAGTGGGCCTATTCCTCAGGAATTGGCCTCTCCCAGTGAAAATGGCAGGAAATAAGCCTCGTATCTGGGCTATACCTGCCGCCCGAACCACCCAAAGGGCGCAATAAGCTCAGAGAGAGTGCTTCGCCTAGGGCACCCTCTCAGAACCATGGAGCAAAGAGATGATAATCCCAGCCGCCGGGTGGCGGATCCACTGCTGCAACGGCACCGAGTTTGACTGATGAAACCCTTAAGCCCAGGAAAGCAGCTTATTTCCCTGTGAACAACCAGAAAAGGAAAGCTAAGCCCATGCGCTGGGCTTATTCCTGGAAATCTTGCTCGAGATCGGGGAAAATAGCCGAAATAAGCCCATTTCCTGGGCTTTACCTGCTGGCAGAGGGGCAAAACCGGCGCCATAAGCCCAGCAGGGGTGCTTAGCATGTCAGACTGCAGCAGGGGTGCTTAGCATGTCAGGCTGGGGCCTAGGCAGCAGGCATGTACCCCCCGAGGCAGGACCGGCGGCCGGAGGCAGGTCGTCAAAGGCAGGCTGCAACACGCCCCAGGGGAAACCCCTCCCCCGTCACGTGGTGGGCAAGACGGCGTCTACCACCATGGCGAAGAAAAGGAAGGCCAGGTACAGGGTGGAGTAGCGGAACAGCAGCTTGGCAGCGCCCATCCCCTCGTCCCGCAGGTAGCGCCAGGCGCTGTAGAGGAAGCCGCCCCCCAGCAGCACGGCCGCCGCCAAGTAGAGCCAGCCCAAGGTGCCGGTGAAGTACAAGCCCAGGCTGGAGGCCACCATGATGATGGAGTAGAACATGGACTGGCGCCGGGTGCTGGGCAGCCCCGCCACTACCGGCATCATGGGGAAGCCTGCCCGGGCGTAGTCGTCCAGGCGCAGGGTGGCCAGGGCCCACGTATGGGGCAGTTCCCAAAAGAAGACGATGGCGAAGAGGAAGACGGCGGCCAGATCGACCCGCCCGGTGATGGCCGCCCAGCCTACCAGGGGCGGCATGGCCCCGGCGATGCCGCCGGCCAGGGTGTTGTGGACGGATCGGGGCTTCAGCCACCACGTATACATGAAGACGTACGACAAGAGACCGGCGGTGGCCAGCAAGGCTGCCACCAGGTTGACCCCCACGGCCAGGATTACAAATGAAAGAACGCCCAGGACTATGCCGAAGACCAGGGCGTTGACGGGCGCCAGCCGCCCCGAGGGCAGGGGACGGTTGCGGGTCCGGTCCATCAGTTGGTCCCGATCCCGCTCCAAGTACATGTTCAAGGTGTTGGCCGACCCGGCCGACAGGGCGCCGCCCAGCATGGTCAGCAAGGTGAGCCCGGCAGGCGGCGCCTGGCGGGCAGCCACCAGCATGGCGGCCCACGTGGTGATCAGCAGCAGGACGATGATGCGTGGCTTGGTCAGGGCCACGTAGTCGCGGATGGTGCCTGCAACGGAGCCGGGGGCGACGCCAACTTCCGCCTTCAAAACTTTTCACCTGCAATCCGGCCAAAGGCCATCCGGTGCAAGTGCATAATAGCACAACCGTTCCCCATCTTCACCCAGCCCGCTGCCGGCCGGGCAGGCACCCGGGCAGGCACCCGGGCAGGCACCTGGCAGGCACCCGGGCAGGCACCTGGGCAGGCACCTGGGCAGGCATCCGGGCATGCGGCCGGGATGCGGCCCCGCACCGGGGAACCTACAGCTCCGTTACCTCCCGCAGGGCCCGGACGCCGGTCCACAGGCCCACCAGGGCGAAGGCGGCCAGGACGGCGCCGTCGATGAAGGGGTGCCACGGCGAAGCCGGCGGGAAGGCGTGGCGCATGGCGCTGACGGCATAGGTGGCCGGGTTCAGCCAGGCCACCACCCGCAGGAGAGTGGGCATGGCATCCATGGGATACAAGGCGTTGCTGAGAAACAGCAGGGGCACGTTCAGCAGCAGCATGATGCCGTGGTAAGCCTCCATGCTGCCGGCCCGGGCGGCGCCGGCCACGGCGAACCCGGTGAAGCCGGCACAAAAAAGAATGTAGGCCGCTGCTCCCACCAGCAGCCCCCCGAAGCTCTCGATGGTCGCCCCCAGCAGCAGGGCCACGGCCACCAGCACCACGGCTTGAATGACGGCCCGGGTCACCCCCGACGCCATGACGGCGGCGGTAATGCTGGCCCGGGGGATGGGCGCCACCAGGTACTCCTGCATGACCCCCCGCATCCGATCGTTAAGGACCGAGGTGCCCGCCAGCATGCTGGCCGTCACCCCCGTCAGGGCCACGATGCCCGGCGTAATGTACCCCAAGTAGTCGGCCCCGCCCAGCAGGTCGGTGCCGGCCAGGAACCGGCGCATCATGACGCCGAAGAAAAGCATGATGGTCAGGGGAAAGAGCAGGGCCGCCACCATTTCCATATGGCCGCGGAAGAATTTGCGCATTTGCCGTTTCCACAACACCCAGGCGGCGTGCACTAGTCCCGCAGCCCCCTTCCCGTAAGGCGGAGAAACACTTCATCCAGGCTCGGCCGCCGGATTTCCACATCGCGGATTTCATAGCCGGTGCCGGCCACGGTGGTGATGGTGTCCACCAGGTCGCGGCCGCCGTCGGTCACCGCCACCCGCAGGAGCCCGTCGTCCCCCTGCTCCACCCAGCGGACAAACGAAGCCCCCGACAAGGCCTGGGCGGCGGCGTTGCCCTCCCCCTCGCCCCGCAGGTAGATGACGTCGCCGATGCCGGCGGCCAGTTCCTTGGGCTGCCCCAGGGCCAGGATGCGGCCGTGGTCCATGATGGCCACCCGGTGCGACAGGTGCTCCGCCTCCTCCATGTAGTGGGTGGTCAAAAAGATGGTAATGCCCACGTCCCGGCTCAGCCCCTCCAGGTGGTCCCATAGGGCCCGCCGGTTCTGGGGATCCAGGCCTTGGGTGGGCTCGTCCAAAAACAAAATCTCCGGCTCGGGCAGGAGGGCCCGGGCCAGTTCCAGACGCCGCTTCATGCCGCCGGAATAAGTTTTCACCCGGCGGTCCAGGGCTTCGTCCATGTTGATGATGGCGGCCAGGTCGTCCATGCGCTGGAGCACCCGCGCCCGGCTCAAGCCGTGGAGGGCGCCCGAGTCCAGCAGCACTTCCCGGCCGGTGAGGTTGGGGTCCAAGGCATGTTCTTGGAAGGTGACGCCGATGCGCCGCCTCACTTCGTCGGGCTCGGTGATGACGCTGAAGCCCGCCACCCGGGCTTCCCCCTGGTCGGGCCGCAGCAAGGTCGTCAGGATCCGCAGCAAAGTGGTCTTGCCGGCGCCGTTGGGGCCCAGCAGGCTGAAAATCTCGCCCCGCTCCACATGCAGGTCGATGCCCGCCAGGGCCACCGTCTCCCCGAACCGCTTCTTTACATCTTTAATGACAATCATTGTGGGCAAGCACCGTCCTCCCCACACCGTAGCATGACACGGGACGGGCCACAATCAAAGCAGAGGGGGATATGCCCGGGGCATATCCCCCCATCGTCTTTGCCTCGTTATAGCTGCCCGCCGGCGCCCGGTCCGGTCAGGCCCTAGCACTCCGAGTGGCCGCAGGCCAGGCAGGTGGCGCAGCCTTCCTGGTAGACGAAGGCGTAAGAGCCGCAATCGGGGCACAGGTTGAAGCTGGCCGTCGGGCCGTGGCCGTTGCCGCCGATGATTTCTTCCATCTCCATGCCCACAGCCGGCCCTGCCGCATTGGCATTGGCCTGGCCCTGGGCGTTGGCCTGCCCCGGGGCTTGGCCGCCGCCCTGGGCGGCAGTGGCCACGGCGCCCCGGTCGCCGGCGGCGGCACCCTGGTCGCCTTCCCGCCCGGCGGTTTCGCCGGCGCCGTCGGTGAACAGGCTCGTCTGGCCTTCACCGTCGGCAGGCCCGCCCCCCGCCAGGTACTCGGACAAGGCGATGGCCATGGCGTCGGGCACCGAGCGCACCCGGTGGATGCCGAAGCCTACGGTCCGGCTGCCTCCGATGGCCGACAACTGGTCGATGACCTCCTTCGGGTCCACCCCGCAGCGGAAAGCCAGGGAAACCAGCCGGGCGATGGCCTCGGTGAAGGCCGTCACATCGCTGCCCGCCTTGCCGATCTGGGCGAACATCTCGAAGGGCCGGCCGTGGTACGTGTTCAAGGTCAGGTACAAGTTGCCCAGGGGCGTCTCCCGGCGCATGGTGACCCCCCGGAGCTGGGCCGGGCGGGGAATGGGCCGGATCTGGCCCCAGGTGCCGTTGACCCGCAGCGGGCCGTCGCCGGTGCCGGCGTTGACCCCGACAGGCGCCGCGGCCGCTCCCGCCGCCGCCCCCTGGGCCGCCTTCTCCTCCCCGGCCGCCTCCTTGGGCTCGTCGTCCTCCAGCTTGGTCAAGACGGCGTCCCGGCAGCCGTCCCGGAAGTAGGTGACGCCCTTGCACCCCAGCTCGTAAGCCAGGGTGTACAGGGTCTTCACTTCCTCCACGGTGTGGTCCCGGGGAGCGTTGACGGTCTTGCTGATGGAGCTGTCCACGTACTTCTGCACCGCCGCCTGCATGCGCACGTGCTCCTGGGGCGTCAGCTGGTCGGCGGTGACGAAGTAGTCGGGCGGCTCCGCCCCCGGATTGGCCTCCCGCCACTCCTTGTACAGGTCGTGGTAGACCACGTGGGTGCCCGTCCGGTCCTTCCGCACGAAGGAGAAGGCAAACACCGGCTCGATGCCCGACGTCACCCCGGCCAGCAGGCTGGTGGTGCCCGTGGGCGCCTGGGTCAGCAGGACCAGGTTCCGGATGCCGTGCTGCTGGATCAAGTTTTGAATGTCCTGGGGCAGCCTGCGGATGAAGACGCCCTGCATGTACTTCTCCCGGTCGAAGGCCGGCGCCGGGCCCTTCTCCGCTGCCAGGAGGGCCGAGGTGCGGTAGGCCTCGTCCCGCATGGTGCGGAAAAACCGCTCCGTCAGCTCGATGGCCTCCTGGCTGCCGTAGCGGATGCCCAGCTTAATCAAGGCATCGGCCAGGCCCATGGTGCCCAGGCCCGTCCGCCGGATGCCGAACCGCTGCACCTGTTCGTTCTCGGGGAAGAAGTACTCGGTGGCCTCGATGACGTTGTCCAGGAAGCGGGTGGCGATGCGGGTGGTCTCCTTGAGCCCTTCCCAGTCCACCTGCCCGTCGTGGACGAAGGCAGCCAGGTTGATGGCCCCCAGGTTGCACACGCCCCACGGGCCCAGCCCCTGCTCGCCGCACGGGTTCACGCAGCGGATTTCCTCGCAGTACCAGGTGTTGGACCACTTCTGGTAGCGCTCCATGAACACCACGCCCGGCTCCCCCGAGGCCCAGGCCGCCTGGCAGATGGAATCCCAAAGATCCCGGGCGCGGATGGTCTTGTAGACCTTGCCACCCCACTTCAGCTCCCAGTCGGCGTCCTGCTTCACCGCCTCCATGAACCGGTCGGACACGCACACCGACAGGTTGGCGTTGGTGATCTTGGACAGGTCCCGCTTTACGTTGATGAACTCTTCCACGTCGGGGTGGTCGTCGTCCAGCATGAGCATCAGGGCGCCCCGCCGGCTGCCTCCCTGGATGACGCTGCCCGTGGCGGTGCTGTAAACCTCGGCCCAGGAGACGGGGCCGCTGGCCGTGCCGTTGACCCCTTTGACGAAGGTGCCCCTGGGCCGCAGGCTGGACAGGTTGACGCCCACGCCGCCGCCCCGGGACATGATCTCCACCATGAGGGCCACGTTGTCCAGAATGCCCTTGCGGGAATCCTCAGGGCTGGGGATGACGTAGCAGTTGGAGACGACGATGCCGGCGCTGACGAAGGAGTGGTCCTCCTCCACCTCCAGGTCGAAGACGGTGCCGGTGTAGTGCTCCTCTTCGATGGCCCGGATGCGCACCCACTTGTGGCCGCCGTACTCGAAGTAATGCTTCCGGTTGTGCCCCAGGGTGCTGACGGTCTTACCGAAGAAATCTTCAAACAGCAGGGCGGCCTCGCCGGGCCCGGCGGTGAGGCGGCAGCCGCCCCGGCCGACGCCGGCGGTTTCGGAAATGGAGAAGAAATAGCCGTTTTTCAGCAGCAGCTGGTGGGCCTGCACCGCCAGCTCCCGGTCGGCCAGCCGGAGCCCGATGGTCTTCTGGCGGCCCTGCACTGAAGCGGAGCCGGCGCTGCGGAACAGCCCCCGGAGCAGGGCCATGGTCAGGTGGTTGGGCAGGGTGTACAGATCCTGGGGAATCCGGCCGGGCTTGAAGCGGCCGCCGCAATAGGCACTGAAAAACTGCCCCAAGGTCTCGGAAAAAGCCGCTACCTTCACGGCCCGCTGCTCATCCACCAACCACTGCACCGGCTGGACGCCGAACTTCTCTTCGATGATCCGGGCCACCTGGCCGGCCCATTGAATCTGCCGGTCCGGGATGGTGAACTGGATGCCGGCGGGGCCTTGGCCGTCGGGGCGGTGCACCAGGGAGCCGCCGCCCAGGTAATGGCCCACCAGGAGCATGAAGTCCTCGTCCACCTTGACCTTGGTGGCCAGGCTGGTCTTCCCCCGGGTCTCGCCGGCGGGCCCGCCGTCGTCATCGGCGCCGGAGGGCCGGCGGATGTAGTCGTCCATATCCACTTCGTAGTGGAAATTGTCGTTGGTGCACGCCCGGTAGCCCGCGGCCACGTAATCGCCCACCCGCAGTTCCCGGGCGGGAATCCATTCGGGCTCCCGGCGCACGGTGATGCCGCCCCGGCCGCCCTGCTTGTCCACCCACTCGGCCCGGAGGGCCAGAACCGGGTGCTCCCCCGTCAGCCGCAGATCATCGAAGCCCAGCTTGGCGGCCCGGATGTGGTAGACCGTCTCCTCCGTCTCCCGGCTGAAAACATGGGTGATGGTCCGGGGACGCCCCCGGTGGGTGATGACCTGGTCCCCCACCCGCAGCAGGCCGATGGGACGATAGCCTTCCGGCGTCAAAACTTCTTGATCAGGGGGCATGCAATTGTAAAAAGTCACCCCATGGCCCGTGCCGGCGCCGGCCAGGATGCGGCCGCCCGGCACAAACTTGAAATCCTGCAGGGCCTTGCGGAACCGGCCTTCCCAGTACTCCCGGTCTTCAGGCTTCTCCTCCGCCGCAATGGCCCGGGCCACCCGGTCCCACATCTGCGCCGGCGACGTCTCCACCGGCTCCCCCGTATCGGGATCCTTCATGCTGTACCGGTCCAGGAAAACATCCCGGCGAATGCCTTCAAGCTCCAAATTACCATGCCCCCTTACCGGCAATTTGTGTCCCCCTAGCTGTTGGACAGCAATTTCTCCAATTCCCGGCGGAAGGTCTCCAAGTCGCGGAACTGCCGGTACACCGAGGCGAACCGCACATACGCCACTTCATCCACGTGGCGGAGGCGCTCCATGACCAGCTCGCCGATAAGCCGGCTGTCCACTTCCCGCTCGAAACGGCTGCGCAATTCCCGCTCCACATCGGCGGCCAGATCCTGCAGGGCCTCCAAGGCCACGGGCCGCTTTTCGGCGGCGATGAGGAGGCCGTTCAGGATCTTGTCCCGGTCGAACATTTCCCGGCGGCCGTCCTTCTTCACGACCCACAGGGGAGTGACCTCCATCTTTTCGTAGGTGGTCCACCGCTCCCGGCAATCGGGTGCCGTGCACTCCCGGCGGCGGCGGATGACCGCCCCTTCTTCCGTCGGGCGGGAATCCAGCACCCGGCTGTCGGGGTGGCGGCAAACGGGACAGCGCACAGCCGTGCCCCCTTGCGCCAAGATATCGCCAAGATATTGTGAAGTTATCCACAGGCTAACACAATATATTGTGTTTTGTGGCAGGGCAAACATTCTGCCCCTGGAGGGGACATTCCTGCCGGCGGGAATAGATTTTTGGCAGCATTTCGCAGGGGGCAAAAGGGCCGGTTTCCCTAGGGCCTGCTACCCGGGCAAAAAGTGCAACAACCCGTCCCACCAAAAACGGCGGCCCCGCCGATCCCAAGGAACGGCCGGAGCCGCCGCCAGGCAGCCGATTGCTGTTGAATGCCTGTCCAAGGGCTCTTATGGCACCAGGGCGGCAAGGCCGGCCCATTCGATGAAAATGGGCATGGTGCCGATGAGGACGGTGCCCGCCAGGGCGATGAACACCGTCACCATGACGGGCCTCCCCGGTCGCAGGGGAGGCACGGCGTCATTCTCTTCACGGGAGCCGCCGGCCATGGCCGGGGGATGGTCCCCGGCGCCCAGCACCGTGGTCTCGAGCGCCGGCTCATATTTCCGCAGGTACATGGCCTGGATGATCTTGAAGTAGTAGCCCACGGAAATGACGCTGTTGATGGCCGTCCAGATGACCAGCCAGTTCAGGCCTGCGTCCAGACCGGCCCGCATGAGGTACAGCTTGCCGAAGAAACCCGCCGTGAAGGGCACGCCCACCAGGGACAGGGCGAAGAGCACCATGGCCCCGGCCAGGAAGCCGTTGCGCCGGCTCAGCCCCCTGAAGGCGTCCAGGTGGTCGGAGCCGGTGTCGTTGCTGACCGCCACCACCACAGCGAAGGCGCCCAGGTTGGTGAACAGATAAGCCAGGATGTAGAAGAGGCCTGCCGCCATTCCTTCCCGGGTGCCCGCCGCCAGGGAGATGAGGATGTAGCCCGCCTGGGCGATGGAGGAGTAGCCCAGGAGGCGCTTCACGTTGTCTTGATGCAAGGCCGATACGTTGCCCACCAGCATGGTAATGGCCGACAGCAGGGCGAACCCCGCCGTCCAGGAGCCCATGACGGGGGCCAGGCCCACGTAGAAGATCCGCAGGGCCGCTCCGAAGGCAGCGCCCTTGGAGATCACCGACAGGAATGCCGTGACGGGCGTGGGCGAACCTTCATAAGTATCGGGTACCCACAAGTGGAAGGGCACGGCCGCCACCTTGAAGCCCAGCCCGCCGATGACGAAGGCCAGGGCCGTGGCCAGCACCGCCGTCTGGGTGCCGCCAGCGGCGAGGGCGCCGGCCATTTCCTGCAGGGCGGTGGTGCCCGTCAGGCCGAAGAGCAAGGACAGACCGAACAGAATGATGGCCGACGACAGGCCGCCGTTGAGGAAGTACTTGAGAGCGGCCTCCTGGGACTTGTGATTGCCCAGGCGCAGGCCGGCCAGCACGTACGAAGCGATAGACAGCACCTCAAGCCCCAGATAGAAGGCGATGAGATCCGCCGCGCCCACCATGAAGGCCGTGCCTATGGTGGCGAACATGAGGAGCACCAAGTACTCCCCTTGGGGCACGTTGTTGCGCCGCAGGTAGCCCTGGCCCATCAGGTAGACCAGGAGCAGGCCGCTGTACAGCACCGCCCGCAGGAAGATGCTGAAGCGGTCGGCGAAGAACATGCCCCCCAGCACCGGTGTCCGCCCGAAGTCGGTGCTCCAGAGCAAGGCCGCCAGGGCCACCACTACGATGGCGGCGGCCAGGTCGCTGAGGAGGACCTTGCTCTCGGGCTTGGTCCACAGGTCCAAGGCCAGGAGGACGATGGCGCCAACGGCCAGCACCAGCTCGGGCATGATGCTGGGCAGTTGCTGCACTACCGTTGCCGTAAACTCTGCCATGGCTCTTACCTCCTCCTGCGCGGCCTAGGACCCGGCCAGCAAGGCTACCAGTTCAGCCAACCGGATGTCGAAGAGCCGGAACATGATCATGGGGTATACGCCCAGCAGGATGGTGAAGGCCGCCAAGGGCAGCAGGGTGACCTTCTCGTACCCCTTCAAGTCAGGCAACTGGGCGTGTTCCGCGGACGTGGGACCCATAAGCACCCGCCGCAGGGCCACCAGGTTGAAGGCCGCCGTCAGGACCAGGCCGATCAAGGCGGTGTAGACCAGGTTGCGCCAGACGGGGAAGGTCCCTACCAGGGTAAAGAACTCCGAAATGAACCCGGACAGGCCCGGCAGCCCCAAGTTGGCGAAGGCCGCGAAGGCCAGGATGGAGCCGGCGAAGGGCATGGGCCCGAAGAGGCCGCCCAGCCGGTGCAGATCCCGGGTTCCCGTACGCTCGTAGTAAACCCCCACCAGGATGAACAGCATGGCGGAGATGACGCCGTGGGAGATCATGCCGAACATGGCTCCCATGAGGCCTTCCTGGGTGCCGGCGCCGATGCCCAGCACGGTGTAGCCCATATGGGCCACACTGGAGTAGGCCACCAGGCGCTTGAAGTCCCGCTGGGCCAGGGCCGTCAGGGCGCCGTACACGATGGCGACGACGCCCAGCACGCCGAACAGGTAGGCGTAGGAGGATGCGGCTTCAGGCAGGGTGGGGTGGGTGATGCGCAGGAAGCCGTAGCCGCCGGTCTTCAGCATGATGGCTGCCAGCAGCACACTGATGGGAGTGGGGGCTTCCACGTGGGCCAGGGGCAGCCAGGTATGGAAGGGCACCACCGGCACCTTGACGGCGAAGCCCAGGAACAGGGCCAGGAAGATGGCCTTCTGGGCCGCCGGGGAAATCATGGCCGGCGCCAGGCTGTACATCTCCACGATGTTGAAGGTGGTGGACCCGGTCAGGATGTACAAGGCGATGAAGCCCACCAGCATGATGACGGAGCCCACCATGGTGTAGATGAAGAACTTCAGAGCGGCGAACTCCCGCTGCTCACCGCCCCAGATGCCGATG